>JBKPQP010000096.1:0-3606 GCA_046734155.1 Actinomycetota bacterium
CCTCGTGGGGGTCGCCAGACAGGAAACGGCAGGCGAGGCGCGGCCGATCTGGTTAGGCCGCCCGCTGGATGAGCTGATCCCGCTCGCAACAGTTGCGCTCGGCCTCGCGCTCGGTGCGATCTCCGTCGGGATCTACATCGCCGGCGGTTACAGCAAGGCGATGCTCTGGCTCTGGCTCGCTGGTCTCACGATCGCGGCGGTGGGATTCGGCCTGCGCTCGAGGACCTGGCCACACATCGCACTCGTGGATCTCGTGCTCGCAGCCGGTGCTGTAGCGCTCTGCGCGCCGCTGTACCTCATCTCGCTCTACCGCTGGCCCATTCAGATCAGCTCGGACGAGCTCGCGTGGATGGGCGCCACGAACGAGTATGCGAACGCCCACGGCGCCGATCCGTTCGGGCCGAGCACCTACCTCTCGAGGCCGGCGATGCTCTTGATCGTCTGGGGCAAGCTGGCGAACCTGATCGGCGGCATCGACTTCTTCCACATGAGGCTTCTCCACGCCATCGTCGGGTTGCTGACCATTGCCGCCTGCTACGCCCTTTTCCGGTTGCTCCTGCCGCGCAACTGGGCGTTCTTCGCGACCCTGCTCGTCGGGGTCAATCACTCGATGTTCATGATCAGCCGCCTCGCCATGCGGGAGAACACGGCCGTCCTGGTGCTCGTCGTGGGACTCACGCTGTTGCTCTGGGGCCTGCGCAACAGCAACGAGCTCACGATCTTCCTGGGCGGTGTCGCGGCGGGTCTTGGGTTCTACGTCTACTACCCGGCACGCATCACATTTCCGATCTGGATCGCGTTCCTGGTCGTGCTCGGACTGCTCTCTCGAAAGCGCTTCTCCGCTCGGCGGCTGTTGACGGTCGGCGCGATCGCGGCCGCGGGGTTCGCGCTCGTCGCGACGCCCATCATCTATTCGGAATCGCAGATTCCCCCTTCCCAGAACCGTCAGGAAGGCGGTCAGCGTGTGAGCCTGATGATCTTCCCCGAGGGGCGGGCCGAGCAAAAAGCCTGGGTGTTCGCGAACTCCGAGTGGGACGGCTGGAAGACGAACGTGCGGATGGGGCTCGAGACTTTCAACGGCAAGGACGTCGATCACGGCTGGATCTACGTCAACCCGGGCCACGGCTTCGTCGACCCGGTGACGGGGATCGTGCTCTGGTTGGGCCTCGGGCTCGTCGGCGTAGCGCTGATCCGCCGCCGTCGAGACGACCCCGGTGCCTTGCTCATGCTCTTTGGGTTCCTCCTCCTCTACCTGTCGTTCGCATTCGTGGTCAACAAGGCCCCCAACTACACGCGCCTGCTCGTGACGCTGCCGTTCGTCGCCTATTTCGTCACGGAAGCCGTGCGCTGGGCCGCGAACCGCTGGCGATCGGTTCGGTTCGCGCCGCAGATCCTGGTCGCGGGCGTTCTCGCGGCAGTCGTCGTCCTCAACCTGTCAGCTGGCTGGGACTTCATCCAGCAAGGAAGGCATGACGGTGATCCGATCGGCTCGACCGTGCGCTACGTCTCGGCTCACAAGAACATCCCCGGGGAGCGGTTCTACGTCGCGTCCAGCGAGTCGGCTCCGTATTACGTCTGGGGCGCCGGCTGGGCGCGTCTCCAGCCGTTCGCGAGACCGGATCAGCTCCCACCGCTGGTCGACCCGAGTCAGGTTCGCACCTTCCAGGCCGCGCCCCCTTTCGCGCTCCTCATGCGCAGGGAGGTCTGGATGCCGGCCGCCGCCGAGCTTGGTGCGCGTTATCCGCGGGGCCGGCTACGGAACATCTCGCCTGACGGTACGCGAGTCGTGCTCGAAGTTCCGTCCTGACCCGGTTTACGCGCCGGCGCCCGACACGCACTGCGCCAGGTCCTCGCCCTTCGCGAACTGCTTGCAGGCGGCGCGTTTCCCCGCCTCGTCCGCGTGCTGGGTGCCAAGGATCGTGCCCATGCCCCAGAAGCAGTAGTCGCGGAACTTCGCGTCGACGATCTCGCAGAACGCCTTGCCGTTCGAGTCCTGCGCGTTGTTGTTCATCACGTCCCGGATCGCGCCGTAGATGCACTCCTTCTCGTCCTTGTCCCGTCCCGCTTCCGCGCAGTAGGACTTCATCTGCTTCGGGTTGTGCACGGCCGTACCGGACACGTCGCGGCCCATCGACTGGAAGCAGTACTGCACCCAGCCGGGGTCGCTCTTGCGGCACCAGTCCGAGGTCTTCTTCCAGCTGCCGCCGACGTACGGGAGGATGTGCGACGTCACGAGCAGGTAGCAGTAGAGCTTGTCCTGCCGCTTCACGTACTTGCTGTTGCAGGGGAAGAGCAGGTTCTTCGAGCTCAGCCACTTCGAGTGCAGCCCGAACGATGAGCTCTGGTTCTCCATGAAGACGCCGCCGCTGCACATGATCGAGTCCTCTTCGGTCTGCAGCTTGTGGCAGTAGTCGAGCGCCTGGGGCAGGTCGAGTCCCGTGTAGAGCATCAGGCCGTGGCCGAGGCCGTGGTTGCACTGGTAGTAGATGAACGCGCTGGCCTCGATGTTCGGGTCCTTGCAAACCGTGCTCGCGATGCCGGCGACCTGGTCCGCGCGGACCCCCGCGAGCTTCCACTGGAGGAGGCCGTGGTAGTAGCCCGAGCCGCAGGTCGCGCTGCCGTCGGCGAACGCTTTGCCCACGTCGCCCTTGAAGTAGAGGAGCCCGCCCGCCCCGATCTTGTGCGCGATCGGGTGGCAGTCCGCGGCGACCGTCGAGTTCGTCGCCGAGAGCTTGTCCAGCTCCTCGAGGGCCTTCTTCGGCCCCTCGTCGTAGGCGAGGTTGCCGAACGCCTGCTCGAAGCAGGCGGTGTCCTGGCAGTCCTCGACCTTCTGGTCGTTCGGCTCGAACGAGATCTTTCCGGCCCGGCCCGTGCCCGCAGCCGTGGAGACGAAGGCGGCGACCTGCTGGATCTCTGTCGGGGACAGCTTGTTCTTGAAGGACGGCATGCCGTTGCCGCCGTTCGTCACCTGCCGCTTCACGGTCTCCTCGTTGGGACGAAGCTCATCGAGGTTCGGCCCCACCGTGCCCTTGGCGCCGGCGGCCTCCATCGTGTGGCAGTTGGAGCAGCCGGCGCTGGAGAAGACCTTCTCCCCGGGTGTGCCGCTGCCTGCCACCGTCTCCTTTGAGGACGACTTGCCTCCACAGCCAGCGGTTGAGAAGGCGAGGACAGCGAGGAAGAGCGCGGGCAGGGCGAGACGCATCTCCGCGAAATTGAAGCGGAAAGCCCCGAGATGAGGAACTTTGAACCGTTCGGTGAAAGCACGGTGCACGCTCGGACGATGAGCACGCAAACGAAACCGAGTTCACGCCGAGTTACACGGCGGGAAAGGCATTGCCGGAGATGTACGGTGACGCGGTACTCGCCGCCCCCGCGCGGCAAGTCCAACCTCGAATGGCCCGTCCACTCTGCTGCAACGTCTGCGAGGCGTCGGTCGACCCGGAGCACGACGCGGTCTGGGTCAAGGACGGCCTGCAGATCGTGCGCTGTCCCAGCTGTGGGCTCCTCTTTCGCGCAGCCTTGCCCTCCCCGAAGGAGCTTCCCGAGCTCTACGACAGCACGTACTTCCACGCAAAGGACCGATCTCAGGGGGGCCAGGGATACGCC
>JBKPQP010000097.1:0-5225 GCA_046734155.1 Actinomycetota bacterium
GAAGCTTTGCCGCCGCTACGGCACGCTCTTCTGCGTCGACGAGGTGCAGACCGGCTTCGGCCGGACCGGGAAGCTGCTTGCGCTCGAGCACTGGGGCCTCGAGCCCGACCTGATCACCGTCGCGAAGTCGCTCTCCGGCGGCTACGTCCCCGTCGGCGCACTGCTGATGAGCGATCTCGTCTACTCGCGTGTTTTCGACTCGCTGCCGAACGCCGTCAGCCACGGCTCGACGTTCGCGCCGAACGACCTCGCGATGGCCGCCGGCCTCGCGACGCTGCGGGAGCTGGACGAGCAGGGCCTCGTCGAGCGCTCGGCGCGGCTAGGCGAGTGGCTGTTGGAACGAACGCGCCCGCTCCAGGAGCGGTCGGTCGTGCGCGAGGTGCGTGGGCTCGGCCTGATGTGGGCGATCGAGTTCGAGGAGCCCGACGGCGGCTCGCGCACCTGGAAGCTGCTGGAACGGATCCAGCCCGGCCTCTTCTCCCAGCTGGTCGTCGTCCCGCTCTTCCGCGACCACCACATCCTCAGCCAGGTCGCCGGGCACGGGCTGAACGTGCTCAAGGCCCTGCCACCCCTGGTCGTGACCGAGGACGACCTGGAGTGGTTCGCCTCGGCGCTCGACGAGACGGTTGCGCGCGCCGAGAAGATGCCTCGTGCGCTCGTCCGCTTCGCGGTAGGCGCGGCCCGCGCGGGTCGTACCCCTCGCCGGAAGCTCGCGCGCGCGTAACGCTCTTAGATCTCCGCGTGGCGTTCGGCGATGCAGTCGTGCGCCCAGCGCTCCGCCGCCTCGACGAGACGCCCGCAGAGCTCGTCGAGGTCGTGCTCGTCGTCGGGCAGGTGCTCTGGCGAGACCTCGATCCGGACCTGATTCAGTGACGCCTCGCTGCTCCCGCCGATCTCGTGCCGTTCCTCCGCGACGATCGCGACCTCGCCGACCTTCGGCAGGAGAGCCTTGGCGAGCTCGTCGATCTCGGCGGGCGTGGCGCGACGGCCCGCGAACACGCCGAAGTTCACTCGCACCTCGACCCCGGCCGGCTCGACCTCGCGCACGCAGAATGCAAGCTGCGGCTCGACGCTCATCGCCCGCCGTCCTTCCCGGCTCCGCCGGGACCTAACCCTCGTGCGGTTCCCAGCGGAATGCGCGCACGGCGATGATCACGCCGAGCAGGCCCCAGGCCGCCACTACGGCCACATTCGTCCCCTGCGACCAGATGTCTTGGCCGTGCAACATCACGTTGCGGACGAGTCTGAGGAAGTACGTCAGCGGCAGGACGTCGGCGATCGCGCGCAGCACGGACGGGAAGTGGTGGGGCGAGAAGAACGCCCCCGCGAGGAACGCCGCCGGCAGGTAGATCGCGTTCACGACCGCGGAGGCGCCCTCGGCGCTCTTGATCAGCGCCGTCACGCCGATCCCGAGGCCGCAGAACGCCAACGCGCCGAGCAGCAGCGCGAAGATCAGCGAGCCGAGACGGTCGGGCACACCGATCCCGAAGAGCACGCGTCCGAGGAGGATGAGGCAGATCACCTCGACTGCGAACGCGAGAAGGAAGGCGCCGAGAACTGCCGCCACGTAGGCGCCGGCCGGGAGCGGTGTCGCGCGCAGGCGCTTCAGGATCCCGCTCTCACGCCGGATCACGAGCACGATCGCAAGGCCGGCGAAGGCGATCGAGATCGCGCCGTAGCCGATCATTCCGGCCAGGAGGAAGTCCGAGCCGCGCACACCATCGACCGTGTCGTCCCCGTATGTCGAGCCGAGCAGGACGAAGAAGATCATCGGCAGCAGGAACGTGAAGAAGGCCAGCTCGCGGCTCCGCACGTAGAGCAGGATCTCGCCGCGCAGCTCGTGCCAGAACAGCTTCACTCGGCCTCCTCGTCGGTGAGCGATAGGTAGACCTCCTCGAGGCTCGGCCGGCGCACTTGCAGGCCCTCGAGCTCGCGACTCTCGGCGAGCGCGCGGGCGGTGAGCTCATGCAAGACGCGCGTGGGCTCGTCGGTCTCCAGCACGATCTCGCGTCCGTTCTCGCGATAGCGGATCTCGGTCGCCGGCACGGCGCCGGTCAGCTCGGCGGGTGTGCCGGAGGCGACGATCCGGCCCTGCGCGAGCACGGCGACACGGTCGGCCAGCTGCTCGGCCTCGTCGAGATAGTGCGTCGTCAGCAGGATCGTCTTGCCGAGGCCGCGCAGGCCGCGGATCGTCTCCCAGGCCCGGCGGCGCGCCCGAGGGTCGAAGCCTGTCGTCGGCTCGTCGAGGAAGATCAGCTCGGGGTCCCCGATGAGTGCTAGGCCGAGATCGAGCCGGCGGCGCTGCCCGCCGGAGAGTCGGCGCACGCGGTCGTCGCGCTTCTCCTGCAGGCCGACGAGCTCGACCACCTGGTCGACCGGTCGCGGCTCACGGTAGTAGCCGGCGAAGAGCCGCAGCATCTCGGTGACCGTGAGCGTCTCGTACATCGCGGAAGACTGGAGCACGACCCCGATGCGCTCGCGCCAGTCGCCGCGCGCGAGTGCCGGATCGGTACCGAGCACCTCGACCTCGCCGCCGTCGCGCCTGCGGTAGCCCTCGAGGATCTCGACCGTCGTCGTCTTCCCCGCGCCGTTCGGGCCGAGGAGGCCGAAGACCTCGCCGCGCTCGACATGGAAGTCGATGCCGCGCACGGCCTCGAGCGAGCCGTAGGACTTGCGCAGTTCCCGAACGGCGATCGCGGTCACGGCAGCTCGATCGAGAGCATCGCGCCCGGTGCGAACGGCGGCTCCTCGCCGCCGGTAAGTGCGGCCGCGATGCGGGAGCAGTCGGGCTGGTGGCCGACGATCACGACGGTCTCGCCGCGCTCCTGCGCGGCCGCACGGACACCGTCGGCGGTCGCGCCCGGGGCGAGCCGCTCGTCGGGCTCCGGCTCCAGGCCAGCGGGTCTCGCGAGCTCCTGTGCGGTCTCGCGCGCGCGGAGGAGCGGGCTCGTGAGCACGGCGTCGGGAGCCACGCCCTCGTCGGCGAGCCGCTGCCCGAGCGCGCGGGCAGCCTCGCGGCCCTCCGCGGTCAGCGGCCGCAGCTCGTCCGGCTCTCCCGAGGCAGCTTCGGCATGGCGCACGATCACCAGCTGCACGGCGGGCAGCATAGTCTCCGGTTGTGCGCAGCTTCCGCTACGTCGTCGCGGACGTCTTCACCGACACACCACTTGAAGGGAACCCGGTGGCGGTGTTCACCGACGGGCGCGGTCTCTCCGACGAGGAGATGCAGCGGCTCGGCCGAGAGCTGAACCTCTCCGAGAGCGTCTTCGTGCTCCCGTCCGAGGCCGATGCACATGCGCGGATCCGGATCTTCACACCCTCGGCCGAGCTGCCGTTCGCGGGCCATCCGACCCTCGGTTCGGCTTTCGTGCTCGCAGGGCCGCTGCAGGCTCCGGTCTTGCGGCTCGAGACCGGCATGGGGATCGTGCCCGTGGCGCTCGAGCGCGAGCAGGACCGGATCGTGTTCGGGCGCATGGAGCAGCCGCTCCCGACGTGGGAGGCCTTTGCCGAGGAGGAGGCGTTGTTCGCCGCGCTAGGTGTTGAAGGCTCGGAGCTGCCGGTCCTGGTGTACGAGAACGGACCGAGGTTTGTCTACGTCGGGCTCTCGTCCGAGGACGACGTGGTGGCGCTCAGGCCGGACTTCAACGCGCTCCTGGATCTCGCCGGAGGCCTGGTGGGCGTGGACTGCTTCGCCGGCTCCGGCGTCCGCTGGAAGTCGCGGATGTTCGCTCCTGGTGCGGGCGTTGTGGAGGACCCGGCGACCGGCTCGGCCGCGGGCCCGCTGGCGGTGCATCTGGCGCGGCACGGGCAGATCGGCTTCGGCGACGAGATCGAAATCTCCCAGGGCGCCGAGATCGGGCGCCCGTCGACGCTCTACGCCCGCGCCGACGGCTCGGCCGATGAGCTCGAGCGAGTCGAGGTCGGCGGCAGCGCCGTGATCGTCGCGAGAGGCGAGTTCCGCCTGCCCTAGTAACAGACTGTTACAAGGGCCTCCCGGCCCGGCGACCCCGCTCTCCGACAGCGTTTCGACCCAGAAAGTAACAGACTGCTACTTGGACGAACTAGGCCGTTAGCGCCACGGCTTCGATCTCCGGCAGCTCGGGCGTGAGGGCTCGCCAGAAGACGCCGCCGTTCGTCGACAGGTAGAGGCGGTTGCGGGCCGCGAAGAGAACGTAGTCGGGGTCGTCGTCCGCGATTGCGATCGCCCGGCCGGGCGGGAGACCGCCTCCTGCTTCCCGCCAGGTGCGGCCGGCGTCGTTCGAGACCGCGAGCGGCGGGCGCCGGTTGACGACTGCGATCACCGTCGAGCCGCAGGCTGCGGCGGCGACCAGCAGCGGCAGCGAGACCGCGACCGGCTCGGGCTCGACCTCGGCGAGGCTCGAGCCGAGCACGACCTCCTCGTCGAGGTCGACCTCGAAGACGCCGTCGACGGTGCGGACGAGCGCCCTCATAACCGCCGGCCGAGCAACCCCGCCACGAGCGCCGTTGCGCGGCGAGCCGCCGCAACGGGCGCGTAGCCGGTCGCGCGAGAGACCAGGTACGCGGCCGAGAACGCGTCGCCCGCACCCGTCGGGTCGACCTTCCCCACCACAGGCCGCGCCGGAACGGCCACGAGCAGACCTTCGGCGAGGACGAGAGACCCGCGGGAGCCGAGCGTGACGAGCACCTCCGGGACGCCGAGCGCGCGCAGCGCCTCCTCGGTGGGCTCGCCGACCAGCGTCCGAGCCTCGTCCTCGGCCAGCTTCAGCACGGACACGTGGCGGAGCACCTCGGGGTCGTAGTCCGCGTCGAGCTCGAGCGGCCCTGTCCGGTCGGGCCGCACGAGCCCCTGGCCGTCGAAGGAGACGCGCCGGTCGCGGGCCAGCGCCGCGAGCGTCGCTGCGGGGAAGTCCGACCGTGCGAGCGCGCCGACGTGCACCCAGCCGGCCCGCTCGAGCCCACGCAGGTCGGCCGGCGTCCAGGAGGGCCCGAGCGCGTCGACCACCATCTCCCGGCGGTCGCCGTCGTAGCGGAACGAGAAGGCCGACGTGACCTCGCCGCCGCGCCAGAGCACCGGGACGCCGAGGCGCACGAGCGGTGGGAGCAGGAGCCGCCGGTCGGCGTCGGCGCCCTTGACCGCGACGAGCGAGGGTCGCCCCAGGACACGCAACGCCCTCGCCGCGTGCAACGGCGCGCCGCCCGCCCGCGGCTCGCCGTCAACGAGGTCGCGCGAGAGGTTCCCGACG
>JBKPQP010000098.1:0-5186 GCA_046734155.1 Actinomycetota bacterium
AGAAGTGGGTCGAGAAGCTCGACAAGAGCGCCATCCCGAACATCAAGAACCTCGAGCCGGTGCAGCGGCATCCGGCCTGGGACCCGGACCGCGACTACAGCCTGCCGTGGCAGTCGGGCATCACCGGGATCGCGTTCAACGACAAGCTGACCGACCCGGTGCTGTCGATGGACGACCTGCTCGGCAATCCCAAGCTCAAAGGCAAGATCACGCTCTTGAACGAGATGGCGGACTGCCTCAGCCTCGTCATGCTCTCGAACGGCGACGATCCGGCCAAGGTCACGGACGCGACCTTCGACCGCGCGATGAAGACGACCCAGGCGGCGGTCGACTCGGGACAGGTCCGGGCGTTCACCGGCAACGACTACGCCCCGATCCTCGCCAAGGGAGACCTTTCGGCAGCCATGTCCTGGTCGGGCGACATTGCCCAACTCGGAAATCCCCACGTCCACTGGAACCTCGCGACCGACGGCGGCGACACCTGGACGGACAACATGCTGATCCCGACGGGGGGCGATGTGTACACCGCGTCGGTGTACATGAACTACGTCTACGACCCCAAGGTGCAGGCGCTGATGGTGGCCGGCGACCCGAAGCGGAAGATCACGGGCATCTATTACATCCCGCCCGTCGTGGGCGCGAAGGCTGCGGCAGTCAAGCTCGACCCCGCGGCTGCGAACAACCCGCTCATCTTTCCGACGCAGGCGATGCTCGACAACATCCACTTCTTCGACCCGCTCGCGCTCAACAACCCGAAGTACCTGAAGGAGTGGCAGAACCTGATCTCCGCGTAGGCGGATTCGGATGACGTCAATCGTGTCGACCGGTCATTTCAGACGGACGCGCGGGCCGCGCCCGCGCGTCCTGAAAGCGGCACCGCGAGCGGCGCCTTAGGCGTGGGCTTCCTTCACCGTCATCGAGGGCTGACGCCGTACCTGCTCCTGGCGCCTGGGCTGCTCTGGCTCGCCGTCTTCTTCCTCGTCCCGCTGGGGTCCCTCGGCTACCAGTCGCTCCAGTCGGGCACGATCGACTTCGGCTACGCCTTCACGTGGCAGTGGAGCAATTACTGGGACGCGATCCGGGACTACCACGGCCACTTCATCCGCTCGTTCCAGTACGCAGCGATCGCGACCGTAATCGCGCTCGTCGTCAGCTACCCGGTCGCGTACTGGATCGCGTTCCATGGCGGCCGCTGGAAGAACCTGCTCCTGCTCGGGATCGTCGCGCCGTTCTTCGTCACGTACCTGATCCGGACGCTCGCGTGGCAGACGATCCTCGCCGACCACGGCGCCGTCGTGAACACGCTCCGCGACCTGCACCTGCTCGGCATCCTGGGCCACGACGGGAGGATCCTGAACACGGCGACCGCGGTGGTCGCAGGCATCACGTACAACTTCCTCCCCTTCATGGCGCTGCCGTTGTACGTGTCGCTCGAGCAAATCGACGCGCGCCTGATCGAGGCGGCCGAGGACCTTTACGCAAGCAGGGTCCAGGCCTTCCTGCGCGTGACGTTCCCGCTCTCGCTCCCGGGCGTGGTAGCGGGAACACTGCTCACGTTCATCCCCGCCGCGGGCGACTTCATCAACGCCCAGCTGCTCGGGTCGCCCAAGAACCACATGATCGGAAACGTGATCCAGTCGAAGTTTCTCGCTGAGACCGACTACCCAGCGGCGGCGTCGATGTCGTTCGTCCTAATGGCCTTGATCGTGATCATGGTGCTCGTCTACGCGCGCGCCGTCGGCACCGAGCAGCTGACTGGATCCGGATGACCTCGGTCGCGGTCGAAGCGAAGCAATCGGGCAGCAGTGTCCTCCGGGCCGTGTGGGCGTTCGTGAAGCGGCATGCCCTCGCGGTGTACTCGCTGCTCTTCTTCGTCTACCTCCTCCTCCCGATTGCGATCGTGATCGCGTTCTCCTTCAACCACCCCTCGGGCAAGTTCAACTACGTCTGGCAAGGCTTTACCTTGAACAACTGGCGCAACTGGGACGCCGTGCCCGGCATCCGTAGCGCGATCTTCCTCTCGCTCGAGATCGGATTGATTGCGAGCGTGATCGCGACCGCGCTGGGGACGATGATCGCGCTCGCGCTGGTCCGCTACGGCTTCCGCGGCAGAGGGACGACGAACATCCTCGTCTTCCTGCCACTCTCGACGCCGGAGATCGTCCTCGGCGCCTCGCTGCTGACGCTCTTCCTGAACCTCACCTTCGTGACATTCGGCTTCCAGACGATCCTGATCGCGCACGTGATGTTCTGCATCAGCTTCGCCGTCGTCACCGTGAAGGCTCGACTGGTCGGCTTCGATCGGCACCTCGAGGAAGCGGCGATGGACCTGGGCGCAAACGAGTGGACGACGTTCAGTAAGGTGACGCTGCCCCTGATCGCGCCGGCAATCCTGGCGTCGCTGCTCCTGTGCTTCGCGATCTCGATCGACGACTTCGTCGTCACGTACTTCAACGCGGGCAACAGAGTCACGTTCCCGCTGTTCGTCTGGGGGGCGTCCCGCATCGGGACTCCTCCGCAGGTTAACGTAATCGGCACGGCGATCTTCGTGGTCGCTCTCGTACTGATGCTTGCCAACGTCTTGATCCAGTGGCGCCGAGAGGAGACAGCCGCGTGAGCACTGAAGTCCACGCACAGATCGACAGCGAGCGCGTCAAGGAGTTGACCGAGCGCGAGGCGAAGCGTCTGGACGAGGCGACGCAGGAGTCGAAGCGCATGTTCACGCGCGCGCACGAGGTGATGCCCCTCGGCGTCCCGTCCTCGTACCACTCGCGGGATCCGTGGCCGATCTACCTCGAACGTGGCGAAGGGGCCCGCGTCTGGGACGTGGACGGCCGCGAGCTCTGGGACTTCCACAACGGCTTCGGCTCAATGGTCATGGGCCACGCACATCCGGCGATCGTCGAGGCGATCTCCGAGCGCGCCAAGCTGGGGACGCACTTCGCGGCGCCGACCGAGGACGGGATTGTCGTCGCCGAGGAGCTGGCGCGGCGCTTCGGGCTCCCGAAGTGGCGCTTCACGAACTCAGGCTCCGAGGCGACCATGGACGCGATCCGGATCGCGCGCGGCCTCAAGGGGCGCGACACGGTGATGAAGATCTTCGGCTCGTACCACGGGCACCACGACGGGGTCATGGTCGCCGTCGGCGTCAGCGCGGTCGCCATCGACGCGGTGGGTGGCTGGAGCGAGCTCGACCCAGACGACATCCCGTCGTTCCCATACGGCGGCGGCGTCCCGCAGGCGGTCGCGGACCTCACGGTCGCGGTCCCGTTCAACGACGCCGACGCGCTCGAGCGGCGGCTCGTCCGCCTCGAGCAGGAAAGCCGCAAGCCGGCCTGCCTGATCATGGAGGCAGCGATGATGAACCTCGGGGTCGTCCTCCCCGAGCCCGGCTACCTCGAAGCGGTGCGCGAGATCACGCGCGCGCACGACGTCGTCCTCATCTTCGACGAGGTCAAGACGGGGCTCGCGATCGCCGCGGGCGGCGCGACGGAGCGATTCGGCGTCCAGCCGGACATGGTCACGCTCGCGAAGACGCTCGGCGCCGGGCTCCCGTCCGGGGCGATCGGCGCCACGGACGAGGTGATGGAGGTCATCGAGAGCAACTCCGTGTTCCAAGTCGGCACCTTCAATGGGAACCCGCTGACCATGGCGGCAGCACGTGCCGGGCTCCTCGAGGTCCTCACGCCCGAGGCGTACGAGCATCTCGACCGGATCAACGATCGTCTCATGGCCGGGTGCCAGGATGTGGTCGACCGCTACCGGCTTCCCGCCTACACGGTCGGCATCAGCTCCAAGGGCTGCGTCACGTTCTCCGACACGAAGATCGTGGACTACGAGACCTTCATGACGAAACAGAACGAGGAGGTCACGGAGCTCGCCTGGCTCTACAACCTGAACCGCGGGATCTTCGCGACGCCCGGCCGCGAGGAGGAGTGGACGCTCTCGGTCATGCATACCGAAGAGGCTGCGGACGCCTACATCGCCGCCTTCGAAGAGCTCGCGCGGGATCTCACGAGCTCGGATTAGCGTCACCGTCTCGCCGAGCGCGGCGCGCACCGAGCTCGTCGGCCGGCACGGTGGCGGCTGGAAGGTGCGCGTGGCGGCTCCACCGGAGCGCGGGCGAGCGAACGAGGCGCTCGTGGCCTTGCTGGCTTCCGTTCTCGAGGTGCCGAGCGGGTCGGTGCGGGTTGTCGGCGGGCACCGCGGCCGGGCGAAGGTGGTCGAGGTGGACGGGCTCGACCTTGGGGAGGTAGAGCGGCGCCTCACGCGAAAGTAAGCTCGACGCATGACTCGATTCGCCGCCATCGTCGTTGTCGTGTTCGCCCTCGCCGGATGCGGCAGCGGCTCGAGTGACAACGAGGCTGCACCGCCGCCGACGACCACGTCGACCTCTCCGCCCTCGATGGAGACGGTCCCGGACTGCATGCCGTCTCCCAGCGCATCGACGTCTCCACAGAAGAGCTCGAGTGAGAACGGCGAGACGATGTACCTCACGAACGTCACGCTCAGTGGGTCGGATTGCGTCGGCAAGGTCGTGTTCGATTTCGAGAGACAGGCGCCCGGCCCCGGATACGACGTCTCGTATCAGCCCGCGGACACGGCGAAGGTCGAAGACGCCTCCGGTAACCCGGTCGCGATCGCAGGCGACGCGTTCCTCGTCGTCAAGCTGACGCCGGCGATGACCGCGAAGATCGATGGCGACCAGGTGACGAAGACGTACACCGGGCCACGGCGGGTGCCCGGAACCGCCCCGATCACGGAAGTCGTCAAGACCGGCGACTTCGAGAGCGTCGTCACCTGGGTGATCGGGCTCGATTCGAAGCGTTCGTTCACGACGAAGGCATCCGAGTCGCAGCTCGTCGTCGAGATCGACCGCTCTTAGCCGCCATTCAGGCACCGCTAGTAGCGTGTTGGCGATGGACGGTCGCCTGACTCGAGCGTCGCTGCTGAGAGCTGCCGGAGCCGCGGCCGCGGCCTTGGGCCTCGGCAGGCTCGGCTCCGACGGCGCGCGCGCAGGCGAGGTGGTCTCCTGCGTGCTGACGCCCGAGCAGACCGAGGGGCCGTACTACATCGCGAACGAGAAGCTCCGGCGCACCATCACCGACGGCCGACCTGGGACGCCGCTCACGCTCCGCCTCACGGTCGTGGACGCGAAGACGTGCAGGCCGATCAAGGGCGCGGCG
>JBKPQP010000099.1:0-8644 GCA_046734155.1 Actinomycetota bacterium
GCCTAGCGGCGCCAGAACTTCCACCACGGGGGCTTCTGGACACTCGGGCGTTCGGTCTTGCCCGCAGCAATCTTCCCGGCCCCGGTGACTTCGTCCCGAAGCCTCGCTTCACCCTTGCTCGGGATTTCCGAGCTCGGCGGCCTGCTTGTTTCGTCTTCGGGTTCTTGCGACGACATGCTTGTTGTCATTTTAGAGCGTTTTGCCAATGCCTAGCCGGTTTCTTTACATCGCGCTCGTACACTCGTTTCCATGAAACGCCGCGTGGCCGCTGGTCTGGTCGTCATCGTGCTGGCTGGCACTGTGGCCAGTGCGTCGAGTGGGAGGGCTGGCGGGGAGTATCGGGCAGCGCTCTATGCCGTTCGCGGCGACGGCTCGGGTGACCACTTGCTTGTGGAGCCCGACCCGCCGGTGTCCGCCTTCGTCCGGTCACCCGGCGGTCGCTCGATCCTCTTCGGCGTGCAAATGGATGACGGGGCGTTGGCATTGTTCGCCGCCGAGCGATCGGGCGCGCACCCCGTCCGGCTGACGCCGCCCGGCTTGTCGGCTTCTTACGCCGGTGCGGCGTTTTCGCCCGACGCGCAAACGGTCGCATTCGCCAGCTACGTCGACTGTGGTTGGCGCTGCACCAAATACACCCTCTATCTCGTGGCGCGAGACGGCACCGGCCTCCACCAGGTCGCCGACGGCGGGTACTCACCATCCTGGTCGCCGGACGGTCGCCAGCTTGCGTATGCCGCGAATGGGTCCATCTATGTCCTCGACGTGCAGAGCGACGAGGCCACAGTCGTCGCGCCTGCGCCCTCGGGGTACCCGGGACGTCCCATCTGGGCGCCCCGTGGGAACCGGATCGCGTACATGGCGACCAAGGGCGGGTACGGGGTCGCCTGCTTCGTCAACGCCGACGGGTCCAGGCGGCGCTGCACCCACGGTCATTCGCTCACCTCGCTGCTCTGGTCGCCGGATGCGAGTCACATCGCCTTCCGGCAAGCAACCCCCCGGGTGCTCGGCATCGTCGATTCCAACGCTCGACACACCCGCTACCTCGGAAACTACGGCCGCCAGGCGCGTCCGGCTGCGTGGTCGCCGGACGGGCGGCGTCTGGCCTACCTCGACTCCGACTACTCCGAGATCAACGTCCTGAGGGTGGCCTCGCCAGATCGCCCCGTACGCGTCGTCGACAAGCCTGTGAGCTTCCTCGCCGACGTCCGCTGGCGGGCGAGCGGCATCACATACGTCGCCGCGAGGCCAGTCGCGCCCTAGCCGGCCGCGTCGAGCCTCGCCGCGCTAACCGGCGTCGCATTATCAGGAGGCCACGCATGCGTTACGGGCCATGTCCGAAAGAGCGACTAGCCGACGACGAGCATGAGAGTGGGAGGCTCAACGCCTAGCGCCCGAGCCTTGTTCGGCGCCGGATACCGAGCCGAGCCTGCAAGGCCTTGTCTTCCTCTCCATCCTTTCGTGCTGCCCAGAAAAACAGGCCACCGACAAGAACAGCGGGTAGGAGGAGAACTAGGCCGAGAATGATCGCGGCCGCGGCGTGCATCAAGTCAAGACTTCCCTCGGGTCGCGGTTGTCACTCCCGCCTCGCTCCTGCGAGCTCCTCGACGAAAATAGAGCCGGCGGCGGGGTCGAACCCTCGGGCGCCTCGAGCGCTTCCCCGCCTCTAGGTGCGGGACGGTGAGAGTGCAGCCCGTCTAGCGGCGACTGTTTGGATCGAGGAGGTCGGGCGTAGGTGGCACGTTCGGGGGCCCGGTCAGCTGAGATGTCCTGATCGTCTCACGCTCCAACCGCATCCGCTGGGCCTCCGCCTCCGAATCGGGATCGAAGGGCGGACGCAGCCAGGCGAGCACCTTCTTGAGGGGATTCATGGGAAGCATCCTACGCCGATAGGGTTGGTGGGCCGTCCGTCTGGCCCCGAGGGAGGAGGAACGACGACCTCGCAGGGCCACCCGTACGCCGTCTTCCAACGGGCAGTGAAGCGCCGGAACGTGCTCATGGCTGTGACTGCCCCGAAAGACCTGCCGCAACTCAGCCTCGCGGACGCACTCGAACTAACCGTGCTCGTCGCCCGGAAGGATCCCCGCCGCCACCCGCGGGTCGCAGCACGGTGGCTCCTCCGCGACCTCGAGGAGGATCCTCACCCGACGATCGAAGAGGCCGTGCTGGCCGCGTCGAGCCTCGCCTCGCTCACTGGTGTCGCCCACCAGGAGGCCGCCCAGACGTTACGGGCCATGGCTGAAAGAGCGACTAGCCGGCGAAGGTCACGGAGCGTAGCGTGAGTTCGGGGCCCCGTCGCCAGGGTGCGCTGAACCCTGGGCGTCTTGCGGTGCCAAGAAGATGACACCGCAAGACGCCCGACTCACTGCTAGCCAGCCAGCTCCGCGCAGAGGTCGCGGGTCTGGCCGACGCTGCTGAAGGTCGGATTTCCCTGGGAGTCGAACGTCAGGACAAACCGTCCGTTGAGCAAGGTGATGCCTGGATTGCCGAGGAATTGCAAGAAGAACAGCGCCGGGCCGGTACCCGTGAGGGTGACGCTTCCATCGTTACCGAAGCTTGTGTGGCCCGGCCCGGCAATGCTCACCGTGAGCGACCTGCTGGGGTTGTCGAGGTTGGTTAGGGTCGCCCTGCTCTGCGGGAAGGCGTCGAACACCCGATCCCCTGAGGCCGACAAGATTGTGAGGTCAGTTCCGACGACGTCGATCTGCACCGGAAAGCTGCAGTCCACGGCATCGATGAACGTGGCGTCAATCGGGTTCCTCACGATCGTCGGCGCGTCGGAGAGAGCGCTCGGGACGACGAGGAGTGACGCCAGGACGAACAGTGAAACGACAACCAGCCGTTTCATGGGTACCTCCTTTGGTAGGCCGCAGCCCTTAATCCTCTCAATCCGGTGGAGAAAGGCAAGGCGCCAGCACACTACGGGCCATGGCGGAAAGAGCGACTAGTCGGCGACGGTCACGGGGCGAACCACGCAGCCAGAGCGAGCAGAATCATGGTTACCGTCATCGATCCACGACCTTTCGTCCACTTCCTAACTGTCGATGCGGACGGTACGACGCTTAACGCTCAGGCGCCTGGCGCAGATAGGTCAAGTGGCGAGAAGGGTAGACGACTCAAGGGGCCGTGCGGGACTGACGGAATAGCGCGCGGCCCCTTACCTTCATCCGCTGGCCGGCCGTGCTGCTCAGCGTGCACCCGGCTTATGCGACAGCGGATTCTTCCACGCATCTCGAGGGGCACACCAGTTGCCGAAGCGAGAGCCAAGCCCGCGCAGAAGCGCGCCGCGATGCACATGGCTCCAGTTGCTGCAGCGGGGAATGATCGTCGACGGAGCCCGTCCGCACCGGCGGATCGGGGCTCCGGGCCTTCCCATCTCGGATCGCGCGGCTCTATGCGAGGCCGGCGACCCGGAACCGGAGCGTCGGGCCGAGCGGTGTGCCTCGGCGCTTCCAGGTCACCCGGCAGATTCCGGGCTCGGTGACGGGAAAGCGGTCGAGCCTGACGGAGGAGGACCAGGTCGAGCCGTGGCGGAAGATCGGGAAGGAGCCGCAGCGTCGGTATCCCGACGCCCCGGGCCCGGGCGGCTTGACGCAAAGCGTGTAGCGGCGAAAGTACCGCGCGGCGGTAGTGATCTCGAGACGGATGATTCCGTTCCTTTTGATCGCGCGGTAGCAGACGTCTCCGCTCGGGCTGCAGTAGCTCGCGAGCGTCTTCGTCGGCGTTGAAGCACCGGCAGCGGCGAACGCGCCACTCGCGATCGCGAGCAGGCCCATGGTCATGGCCAGACGCGCGGTGCGCACGTGACGAGCATACTCCTGAGGCCGATGAAGCTATTGAGGCGAGGCTCCCGCTCAGAGCGGGCTTTCGTTTCTCTGGACTTCTGCGTGTCATAGTCCCCGGCCGTGTGGATTCCTGGGTCAGCGCACGAACTCGAAGCGGCCGCATCTGCGGGTGAGCTAGTTGGAACGTCGACGTTCGACGGCAAGGGCGCTCTGGCGACGCCCACGGACACCGTGAGCATCGCGATCGACGTTGCCGCGATGTCGACCGATGGCGGCGTATTGGTCTACGGCCTGGCCGAAGACGACGACGGGCGCCTGACCGTTCTGCAGCCATTCGAGCTCGCAGGCGTTCGGGAGCGAATCGACCAGATCGTCCAAACCTCGATCACCGAACCGCCCATCATCGACATCCGGCCGCTCGTGCTCGACGATCCGACCAAGGGCTACGTCGCCGTCGTCGTCCCACAGTCGGCCCGCGCACCCCACCAGGTCACGGCCGGCGGCGACCTTCGCTACTACGGTCGAGGGCCGAAGGGGAACCGCATCCTCACGGAGGGCGAGATCGCACGTCTCTACGCGCGGCGAAGCGAGTGGGAGCGGGGGGCCGGCGAACTGCTCGAGGAGGCCATCGCGCGGAGCCCGAGCCCCATGCAGGGATGGGACGAACGCGCCGGCTACATGCATGCCATTGCGCGCCCGCTCGCGCCTGACGACGGGATCCTCGACCGAGCGGGCGGGGGAGACCTTGCCGCGCTCTTCCATGGGGGCCCACTCACCACGGAGATGAGCGCTTCACATGCATCGCACATCGAACCGTCCATCTCGCACGCGAACTACATGAGCCGCCGTGGCAATCTCGGCTGGACGATCTCGACCGTCGACGAAGACGTGGCGAGGCAGGTGAGAACGGCTCGCTCTACGGCCCACCTCGAGCTGGATCATGACGGGGTCGGCTATCTCTTCATGGGTCGTGCCGCGGAGCTTTGGCAGGAGCACCTGGTCCTGTTCGAGTCCGTGATCGCCTGCAACCTCGCCGAGTTCCTGGCCGCGATGGGTGGCATCTACGACCGCGCGGGGTATTTCGGCTACGTCGACGTCGGAGTGGCAGTGCTCAACATCGAAGGCGCCCACAGCTCTCTTCTCGGAGAGGAGGGGCTCACGTTCAACCCGATCACCTACAAGGCAGCGGACCACAGGCGGACAGAGCGGGTCGGGGCAAGCGAGCTCCATGGCGCACCTCAAGAGGTCGCGAGAAGGCTCCTGTCACGGCTCTTCGAGGCTATGGCGGGCGATGCGGTGGACCCGTTCACGGGCGAGCGGCGCGATGATGCCTCGCTCCGGCTCTAGCGTCCGGCGGCTCGGTCTAGCGCGGCGAGCAGCGTCTCGGCTTCGTACGAGTCGTCGTGCCTGACACCGTTGATGTAGAAAGTAGGCGTCCCGTTGACGCCGCTGTGCACGCCGCTCATGAAGTCGTCACGCACGCGCGCTTCGTGAATATGCCGCGCAAGCTCGTCCTCGAACCGGTCAACGTCCAGGCCAAGCTCAGCCGCGTAGCCGCGTAGATCCCCGGGCTCGAGGTGCTGCTGATGCTCGTACAGGTGGTCGTGCATCTCCCAGAAACGTCCCTGCGCGTCCGCGGCCTCGGCGGCCTCCGCAGCCTGCTCCGCGTGCGGGTGCGACGTCGAGATCGGGAAGTTGCGAAACGCGAACCGCAGCCGATCGCCCATCTGCGCCTGCACCTGCTTGACGATCGGGTACGCGGCGCCACAGTAGGGGCACTCGTAGTCGCCGTACTCGAGCAGTGTCACCGCGTCGGCCGGCCCCTGAACGTGGTCGCGGTCCTCGCTGACCGGGACGGTCAGCTCCGCGCCGAACTCCGTCTTCACTGCACGTCCGCCAGCGCGCGGAGGATCCCGTCCGCACCGGGGTTGATCCCCACCGGCGAGACGTAGCTCCAGTGGACGATCCCCTGGGCGTCGATGACGAAGAGCGCGCGCTCACTCGTTCCGTCCGAAGCTCGATACGCGCGGTAGGCACGCGAAACGTCGCCCTTCGGCTCGAAGTCGGCGAGGAGCGGGAAATGCAGGTTCCGGTCCTTTGCGAACGCGAGGTGGCACCAGACTCCGTCGACGGAAATGCCGAGCAGCACGGCGTTGAACTTCTGGAATTCCGGCAGCAGCTCCTGGTAGAGAGCGAGCTGATCGGAGCACACCGGGCTCCAGTCCTCGGGGTAGAAGGCCAGGATCACCGGTTGCCCGCGGAAGTCCGAGAGCGAAACGTTCTGATCGGGCGTCGAGTGCAGCGCGAACTCCGGCGCCTCGACTCCCTTGGGCAGCGGTGACGTGCTCGGCTCGATCGTCAAACACTATGCGTTTGGCTCGACCTCACCGGGGGTTTGTCGCTCGCTCGAGAACGCGCGCGGCGCGCGGCATCCGCCGGGAGCGCCACACGTGTCGTTCCTCGAAGGGCCAGGCGTAGACCGGGTAACCCTCACGGACGAGGTCGAGCAAGCGTGGCTCGCCGAGCTCTCCGGCCGACCATTCGTAGAGGCGCTGCAACCGCGGCACGATCACCGCGTAGTCGAGCAGCCGGCCGAGGCGCTGCTCATCAGCGATGTACTGCTCGGTATCGAGCGCCAGCGGATAGCGGTGCGGCAGCGCGCGGCGCAGTGAGAGAAAGACGCCGGCCATCCCGAGGCGGGGGTCGCCGAGCACGCGGCTGAGTGGAGCGAGCCGTCCCAGCGCCAGGCGCGGGGCCCCGACCAGTGCGTGTGCGTAAAGCACCCGGACGAGCGCGACGTTAATGAAGAAGCGCTCCGGCTGGCTCTCTGCGTCGGCGAGATCGCGGTGCTCCAAGTAGGCGTCGACGATGCTCGCGTTGTGGGCCCGATACCAGTTTCGTCCCTTCGGCCTCGCAACGAACTCCAGCCAGAGGCGCACGGGCTCCGAGGACGGCTCTCCATCGAGGCCGCCGACGAGTCCCACGGCTTCGCATCCGTCCCGCAGCAGCCGCTCGTTGACCGCACGCCACCAGACGCTGCCCGGGGGCAACGCGTCGACGGGGTTAAGGACGCCGCGGCGTGCCTGCCAGTGCATGAACGACAACGCCGCCCGGCGGAACGGCAGGTGCTGCGGAGCGTGTCCAGTCGGCCCGTGGTAGGTGCGCGAGATCAGAGCGAGCCGCGCTTCGGGATCGTCGCGTACGGCTGCGACCTGCGCCTCGGCCGAGGCGAGCGCGGCGCCTGCGTTCGGGCTCATGGCCGGATAGTGATAGCGGAGCGCAGGAAGCGGGAGCTAGCGGGCTTCTTCCTCGGCTGTTCGCTCGGCCGTGGGGAGCGCCTCGAGGCGCTCGTCCGGGATCGGCTCGCCGCTCTCGATCGACAGGCCGTAGGTCCCGGCGGCCAGACGCGCCTCTGCCCGCTCGACGGCGGCCAGGTCCTCGCGAAGGTCCTCGGCTCGTCCGGAGTCGAACTCGTCTTGGTAGAGATCTGACGCGAGGCCGGCAGGGTCTTCTTCGCTCGACAGTTCGCCATCGTCCTGGTGCCCGAGCCTGGACAGCGCGTTTTCGATGCGCTTGCGCTCGGCGGCCAGGAGCTCGCGGGCCCGATCAGGATCCATTGCGTCACGTTATCGAACGGCATCTAGAGCCGGCCCGCGAGGCTCGACAGGTACTCCTCGCGGTTGAGCGGGCTCGGGCTCGTCCGCTGCCTGCTCGGCTGCTCCCCGATTACCGGCTCGTACCCTGCAAAGGAGGTCTCGAGTACACCCTCTCCGCTCGTCAACCTCGAGAGTTCTCGCTGAAGGTCTTGCGCGGCGAGGATCGACAGGACCGTGTCGACCGTCGCCAGATCGCCTCGCACTGAATCCATCTCGGCGGTTGCTCCCAGCTGACCGATTGCCGCGATCACGGCGCCGACCGATTCCGCCGGGACCTCGAGCCTGACCTCGAGGACGGGCTCGCACACGCTCGTCCTCGCCTGCTCGAGCGCCCGCATGAGCACGATCGGGGTCAGCTTGCGGTAGTCGCCGCTCGTGCTCAGCGGGCCGCGTTTCGACGGCGGTCCGTCCGGAACGCTGTACGCGCAGCTCGTCATCGTCACGAGACAATCCGTGACCTGCCAGCCATGGAGGCCTTCCCGCAAAGCGTCGCGGACGTACCGCTCCATGTGCTCGGAGAAGCTCGCGAGCGTCTTGTAGAGGTACAGGGGAGCGGCAAGGGCGTCGATGTCCAGGCGGAACTCGAGGCCTGAGTTGGCCGGCGCAGGATCGATCCGGAGCCCGACCGTCGCGCGGAATGGATTCGCGTCCTTGTACAGCACCTCGATCGCCTCGCCGCTTCGGACCGGCCGCTCGATGTGGATCGGCGTCGGCTCCTGGAACTCGACCTCGAGCCCGAAGTCTGTCTCCAGCGTCGACTCGAGGACCTCCTTCTGCACCTCGCCGTAAAGAGAGACCGAGTCTTCGTTCAGCACCTCGTTCTGCTGCACGTTGATCAGCGGGTCCTGTTCGGCCAGTTGTGTCAAAGCAGCGCGGAGGCGCGCTCGATCGTCGGGGTTGCTCGCCACGACGACCGACTCGAGCGTGGGCGGCGGGAACTGCGGACGCGTCGCCGCCGCACCTGACTCGCCTATGCGGTCGCCGATCTGGATCTCGGCAAGACCCCACAGCTTTGCGACGCCACCCGCGGCAACCGACTGCCGCTGAATGGCCGGGCCCTGTTCGAACACCGCGATCGCCGTCACCTTGCCTTCGAGCCCGGAGCCGAAGCTGACCCGGTCGCGCGTCCGGATCGTTCCGGAGAACATCCGGACATACGCGACCTTCTCTCCGTTCGGAGCCCGTTCGATCTTGAAGACGGAGGCC
>JBKPQP010000100.1:0-16019 GCA_046734155.1 Actinomycetota bacterium
GGCCTCAAGCGAAAGGCGCGTGTGCGGCTCGATGAGGAGCTAGCGCTGATCGCCGACCTCGGGCTGGCCGGATTTTTTCTGCTCCATTGGGAAGTACTCGAACTGGCCGCGGATGTCGCGCGAGTGGTGCGGGGGCGCGACACTTCGCGGCACTCACTGCCCCCGGGCCGCGGGCGCGGGAGCTCGGTCGGGTCGCTCGTCTGCTACCTGACAGGCCTCTCGCATGTCGATCCGGTCGCCGCGAATCTCTCGCTCGGGCGCTTCCTGAATCGCGAGCTCGACTCCGTTCCGGACATTGACCTCGACTTCCCGCGCGACATCCGCGAGAAGCTGATCGTCGCGCTCACCGAGCGCTACGGGCACGAGCACGCGGCCCTCGTCGCGAGCTTCTCGACCTATCGCTCGCGCGGCGCGATCCGCGACCTCGGCAAGGCGCTCGGGCTCCCGTTCGCAGAGCTCGAGCGCCTCGCACGCATCACCGAAGGGAGCCCGAAGCGCGTCGAGGAAGAGATCGCCAGGCTCCCCGACGGCGACGCGAAACTCCGCTCGCGCCGCTGGCGAGCGCTCGGCGTGCTCTCGCGCGAGATCGCCGGTCTTCCGCGGCACATCTCGCAGCACCCGGGCGGGATGGTCATCTCCAGCCGGCCACTCGTGGAGCTCGTCCCGGTGCAGCCGGCCGCGATGGAGGGGCGCCAGATCTGCCAGTGGGACAAGGACTCCTGCGCCGACGCGGGGTTCCTGAAGATCGACCTGCTCGGCCTTGGGATGCTGTCCGCGGTCGAGGACTGCGTCGTCCAGATCGCCGAGACCAAGGGCAAGACGATCGACCTGTCGCGGATCCCGCTCGAGGATCCAGACGTCTACGACGACATCCAGCGCGCCGACACCATCGGCGACTTCCAGATCGAGAGCCGCGCGCAGATGCAGAGCCTGCTCCGCACGCGCCCGGAGAACCTCGACGACCTCACCGTCCAGGTCGCGCTCGTGCGGCCCGGGCCGATCCAGGGCAAGGCCGTCCATCCGTACATCGAGCACCGGCAGCGCCTGCGCGAGGATCCGAGCTTCGTCCCGCCGGTCGACCATCCGCTGCTCGCCGAGCCGCTCCGCGAGACCTACGGCGTCGTGGTCTTCCAGGACCAGGTGCTCGAGGTCGCGATCGCGCTCGCAGGGTTCAGCGTGGGGGAGGCCGAGGGACTCCGGCGCGCGATGAGCCGCAAGCGGAGCGAGGAGGCGATCGAGGCGTTTCGCGGGCGGTTCGTCGAAGGCGCGGTGGCCAACGGCGTCGACGCGAAGCTCGCGGACCAGGTCTACGACAAGCTCGTCGGCTTCTCCGGCTTCGGGTTCCCGAAGTCGCACGCGGCCGCGTTCGGGCTCCTCGCGTACCAGTCGGCCTGGCTGCGGCACCACCATCCGGCCGAGTTCCTGTGCGCGCTCCTGAACGCGCAGCCGATGGGCTTCTACCCGCCGGCGAGTCTCGTCCGCGACGCGCAGCGGCGCGGTGTAGAGGTGCGCCCTCCGCACGTGAACCGCAGCGAGGCGAAGTGTTCGATCGAGGACGACGCCGTCCGGATCGGGCTGGAATACGTGACCTCCGTCGGCGCGGACGAGGCACAGGCGGTCGCAAGAGCGGCGCCGTTCGAGAGCGTCGTCGAGCTCGCACAGCGGACTTCGATCGGGCAGGAAGGCCTCGAGAGCCTGATCGCGTCAGGCGCGTGCGACTCCTTGAAGCCGTTTGGGTTGAAGCCAAAGTGGGTCGACCGGTCAGTTCCGACGGACGAACGGGCGCAGCCCGTCCGTCCTGAAAACGGCACCGCGAGCGGTGCCTCAGGCTCGTCGCGGCGTGCGCTTCTGTGGGAGCTCGGGCTCGTCCCGCGCTCGCAGAGCGTCCCCGGCTCCGGCGGCGTGGAACGCCAGCTTGCACTCCCGCTCGACCCGACCGCCGAGACGCCCGAGCTCGCCGAGCCGACCGAATGGGAGGAGATGCTCGCCAACTACCGTCGCACGAGCCTCTCGGTCGACGTGCACCCGATGGAGCTGATCCGCCCGCACCTCCCAAAAGGTGTCCTGTCGAGCCATGACCTGGGCCAGGCACCGGACAGGTCCGGAGTTGTCGTGGCTGGAATGGCCGTGGCCAGGCAACGACCGTCTACTGCGAACGGCGTCGTCTTCATGCTCCTCGAGGACGAGTTCGGCCAGGTCAACCTGATCGTCCCGCCGCCGGTCTACGAGCGGCATCGGGCGATCGTCCGCGGCGAGCCGCTGATCCTCGCGCGCGGCGTCTTCGAGCGCGTGGAGCGGAACCAGAACGTCGTCGTCCGCGAGCTCGAGACCCTCGCGCCCCTCGCGCGGAAGCTCTCTGGTGCGCCCGATCTCGTATCCGCTCTCCCGGAGGCGCACCACTTCGGCCACCGTTAGGATCGCCGCGTGAGGCTCGTCATCCTCCTCACGGCTGCAGTACTCGCCTTCGCGGCCGCCGGGTGTGGCGGGGGAGGGGGCGACAGCTCGAGCGCCTCGGGAACGAAACCCGAGACGTGGTCGGCGTCCGTCTGCGGGGCGCTCCAGACCTGGGAGGACGACCTCAAGTCGGGGAGCCAGCAGCTGACCTCGGACATTCGCACGAGCTCGGACCTGAAGTCGGTCAAGCAGAAGCTCGTCACGTTCCTCCAGAACTCGGAGCAGAGCACCGAGAAGATGGTCGACGACGTGAAGGCCGCGGGGGCGCCGGCGGTCAAGGACGGCCCGGCGATCCAGCAAGACCTCGAGTCCGGCCTCACCGGGGCACGCACCAGCTTCCGGCGTGCGGTGGTGCAGGCGAAGAAGCTCCCAACGAACAACCCGCAAGCTCTGACCACGGGCCTCTCAACGCTTGCGCAGACGATCCAGAGCGAGCTGACGGCGACCGGCAGGCACTTCTCGAATCTCGACCAGAAGTACGACCTGGGTGACCTGAACGCGGCGATGGCCGACGAGCCGTCGTGCAAGCCCTTCGTGTCGTCTAACTGAGCGCGAGCGCCCGCTCGAGATCGACGCGATCGAAAGGGGCGCCGTGCGTCGCGAGCATGTGCTCCACGGGCAGGTCGAGCAACGGACGCAAGCCGTCGACGACCCGCTCCCGCGTCATCTCCTCGTCCAGCCACCTGGGGTTGATCTCGAGCCCATTGCCGAAGTCGACGAGCGTGTCGCCGGCGACGACCGCACCGTGGCTCTCGACCCAGAGCACGGTGTCGTTCGGCTTCTCGCCGGGAAATACATCAACGCCGATCTCGAGCCTGTCACCCGCCACGTAGGGATGCGCCTCGCCGATTCCCCCCTTGAGGAGCCAGACGACGTCCGGTGAGCCGTCGCCCGCCTGCTCGGCGGTGAGGCCCCACTTGCGCATCAGGTCCTCGGCGGTATCGGGCAGCGGCGTGTAGACCGGCACATCCAGTCGCTCGACGAGCCCCCGCGAGTCGCGCTCGTGCCATGGGCAGGTGAGGACGATTGCCGTCTCACGGTCGCCGGCCAGCACCTCGAGTTCAGCCGGTGGTGCGATCGGATCGAAGAACAGCAGGCGCATGCCGTTGTCGATCGCGTACGACGAGACCTCGGGATCCCACGGCTCACCCGACTCCCAGTGTGGGTGCGGTGCCCTCCAGTGCCAGAGGCCGGGTTGCAGCTCGCGCATGGCCGCGATCCTAGTCAGGCGTTCTCGATGCCGAGCGCGAAGCGCGGTAACCGCTTCTGGACGGTCCGGTTGAACTCAGCTTCGTAGGTCTCGGCGGCGTCTTCGTCCATCGTCGAAGCGAAGCCGTCGCGGAGCTCGGCGAGGCGATCCGTGCCCGTCTCGAGGAGATCGAGGTAGTCGCCGTATTTTTCCTCCGCCTCGTCTCGTTCGGCGGCGTCGTAGGCACGCTCGGCTGCGTCGCACTCCGCGATCAGGTCCGCGCTCGCCTCCTCGAAGAGGTCGAGCTGCCGCCGGATCACGTCCTCGAAGATCAGAGCACCTCCCGGTACAGCTCGAGGTGCGCCTGGGCGGCCGCGTCCCAGGTCAGCTCGCCGCGCGCCCGCTGGGCCCCGGCGCGCGCCCTTTCGAGGGCGGCCGGGTCGTCGAGCAGCTCGCGAGCGGCGTTCGTCAGCGCATCGACGTCACCCGGCGGCACGACGCGTCCCGCCTCGAAGCGCCGGACGGGCTCACCGATTCCGCCCACGTCGAAGGCGACGACCGGCACTCCGGCTCCAAGCGCGCGCAACAACGCGCCGCTCTGGTCGATCTCCGGCTGGTAGGGGAAGAGCGCCACCGTCGATTCTCCGAGCGCGCGGTCGACCTCGTTCTCGGACAGGAAGCCGAGGCGCCACTCCGCTCGGTCGCCCGCCGCGGCCCGGTAGCCGTCGATGCTCTCCAGCGGATCGCCGGCGACGAGCAGGCGCGCGCCCTCGATCCGTCTTGTCGCCTCGATCGCGTCGCCGAGGCCCTTGTACTCGCGAATGATCCCGAGCGAGAGCAGCGTCCGGCCGTCGTCGCGGCGCTCGGGGTTGCTGGGGAAGACCGGATGAGGGATCACGCGCAGGCGCTCCGGGTCGACGAGCTCCGCGAGCTGGTCGCGCGCGCTCTCGCTGTGCACGACGACGCCTGCGAACCGGCCGAACAGCCGCCCCCAGAGGTCGCGCTTGGCCGCCGTGCGGCGTGGAAGGATGTCGTGCGCCGTGAAGACGAGGGGTGCGTCGACGCGCAGAAGCCGGTCGTCGAGCTCCGGCGCGGCGAGCCACTGGACGTGCACGACGTCGGCTCGGCGACGCCTGAGCCGCGTCAGGCCGACCGGGTGCTCGAGCAGCTTCACCGGGATGCGCAGCTTCGAGCGTCGAAACACCCGCGAGCTGACCGGGTAGAAGAGCTCGGTTCGCGTGTAGCCGTCTGGCGGTGGCGCCTCGCCGAACCGAAACGGCGAGGTGACGAGCTCGACATCCGCTCCGGCGCGTGCCAGCGCCGACGCGAGCGCGTGGTCGTACGGCGGCGTGAAGGCCGGAGGGTCGGCGAGCAGGACGCGCATCGTGCCAAGGCTATTCGGAGCGAGGGGCCGAGCGACGGCTCCCCAAGGACGTGCGTTGGACGGCCGCGCCGGCAAAGCCGCCGCGGCCTCGTTGGTCGGCGCCGCCGAGTCGGCGCCTAGACTAGGGCGTGCCCAGCTTCGAGGAGGTCCGCGCTGCCTTCCCCGTCCTCGAGCAGTACGCCTACCTGAACGCTGGCACGAACGGGCCGCTTCCGCGCGCCGCGGCCGAGGCGATGATCGCGGAGCAGCTCGTCGACCTCGCCGAGGGGCGCGGAGGAGAGCCGTACTTTTCGCGCGCGCTCGGCATGCGGGACGAGGTGCGGGCCAAGCTTGCGGCGCTGTTCAGTGTCGCGCCGACGCAAGTCGCGCTGACTAGGTCGACGACGGACGGCTGCAACATCGTCCTCGCCGGGCTCGACCTCGGTCCCGACGACGAGATCGTGACGAGCGACGTCGAGCACTTCGGGCTGATCGGGCCCTTGCACGCGTCGGGCGCGCGAATCGTCACGGCACCCGAGGATAGAATCCTCGACGCCGTCACAGACCGGACGCGCCTGATCGCGATCTCTCACGTCTCCTGGGTGACGGGCAACTCGCTCGACCCCGCCCGGGTCAAGGCCGAGACCGGGCTTCCGATTCTCGTCGACGGCGCGCAGTCGGCGGGCGTGATCCCGGTGGAAGTGGGCGCGATCGAGTACTACGCGGTCTCGTGCCAGAAGTGGCTCTGCGGGCCCGACGTAACCGGTGCGCTCGTCGTCGCGAGGCCGGACGACCTGCCGGTGGCTCTCCCGAGCTACTTCGCCCAGACCGAGCACCAGCCGGACGGCTCGTACGTCGTCCGCGAAGGCGCGGAGCGCTTCGACAGCGGCTGGATCGGGACGCCGTCACTCGCGGGCCTCTCAGCGGCGCTCGACGTCGGCCCCGAGTGGCGCTTCCGGCGCGGCGCGGAGATGGCCGCGAAGTGCCGCACGGCTCTCTCGGGGCGCTTCGAGGTCGTGACGAAGCCGGACCAGGCCGGCCTCGTCACCTTCCGCCCGACGAGCGACCCGACCGAGCTCGTCGCGACGCTCCGCGAGCGAGGCGTGATCGTCCGCGAGCTGCCCGGCCGGAACCTGATTCGCGTCTCCTGCGGCTACTGGACGAGCGACGACGAACTAGAGCGTCTGCTCGGCGGACTGGCGTAGCCCGAGCTCGCCTGCGATCGGGCGCATCGCCTCGGTCACGAAGCGGATGTGGTCGTCGAGCTCGACTCCGAGCTCCTCGGCGCCTTTGTAGACGTCGTCCCGGTTGACCCCGGCCGCGAAGGACGGCTGCTTCAGCTTCTTCTTGACCGACTTCGGCTCGAGGGTCTCGATCCCGTCCGGCCGCACGAGGCCGCACGCGTGGATGAATCCGGACAACTCGTCGCAGGCGAAGAGCGTCTTCT
The DNA here is from genome assembly GCA_046734155.1 of Actinomycetota bacterium. GTDB lineage: Bacteria > Actinomycetota > Thermoleophilia > Gaiellales > Gaiellaceae > VAXT01. Next base: position 6,454 of record JBKPQP010000100.1, read on the forward strand.
TGAGCGGCGTATCGCGCGGCATGGCGAGGTGCTCCGCATGCGAGAGGACGCCCTCGATCACGACCTCCGGGTAGCCCTCCTCGCGCAGGATCGGTGCGCCGTCCTGCGGGTGCTTGTCCAACGTCGGATGGATCTCGTAGTCGAAGTCGTGTAGGAGCGCGGTCACGCCCCAGAGGTCCTCGTCCTCGCCAAACTTCTGCGCGTATGCACGCACCGACGCCTCGACGGCCAGCGCGTGGCGCAGCAGCGCCTCGCTCTTCGTGTACCGGGTCAGGGTCTCCCAGGCGCGGTCGCGAGTGACCTCCAAGGTGCCTAGTACCATAGCCCCCTCGCCCATGACCGAAACGGTCGTCGCCAGCGCCTTGTCGGAGTCATTCGTGATCGAAGGGGGCCAGCCCCTCCACGGCCGCGTGGCCGCCGCGGGCAACAAGAACGGCGTCCTGCCGATCCTTGCGGCGTGCGTGATGACGAGCGAGCCGGTCGTCCTGCACAACGTGCCCCGCATCCGGGACGTCGAGACGATGCTCGCCCTGATCGACGACCTCGGAGCCGACGTCCAGTGGATCGGCCCGAACGACGTCCGCGTCCATGCGGCCGAGATCCGGAAAACGGAGCTCGACCCGGACCTCTGCTCCCAGATGCGCGCCTCGTTCCTCCTCGCCGGGCCGCTGCTCGTGCGTGCAGGGACCGCGATCGTCGCGCCGCCGGGAGGCGATGTCATCGGCCGGCGCCGGCTCGACCCGCACATTCACGGCTTCAGGGAGCTGGGCGTCAACGTGGAGGCCGGCGATGCCTATGACATGCGCACCGACGGCGTCCGCGGGGCGAGCGTCTTCCTCGATGAGGCCAGTGTCATGGCGACGGAGAACATCGTCATGGCGGCGGCGCTCGCGCAAGGTGAGACGAGCATCGGCAACGCGGCTTGCGAGCCGCACGTGCAGGATCTGTGCCGCTTCCTCGGCTCGCTCGGCGCGGACATCCGGGGCATCGAGTCGAACGTGCTCAAGGTGACTGGTGTCGAGAGCCTGAGCGGCGGCGAGTGGACGATCGGGCCGGACCACGTCGAGGTCGCGAGCTTCATCGGGCTCGCCGCGGTCACCGGCGGCGACCTGACGATCGACGGGGTCAAGAACGACGACCTGATCTCGATCCTGCCCACGTTCGCGCGGCTCGGCGTGCGCGTCGAGGTTGGGGACGGGACGGTTCGCGTGCCGCCCGGCCAGGAGCTCTACATCGAGGACGACATCGGCGGCTACATCCCGAAGATCGAGGACGGTCCGTGGCCGGCCTTCCCCTCGGACTGCACGTCGATCGCCCTGACGGTCGCCACGCAGGCGCGCGGCACCGTGCTTCTGTTCGAGAAGATGTTCGAGAACCGCCTGTTCTTCACGGACAAGCTGGTCTCGATGGGAGCGCGGATCATCCTCTGCGACCCGCACCGCGCAGTCGTCACCGGGCCGACGAAACTTCGCGGCCAGCGGATGGAGAGCCCTGACATCCGCGCCGGCATGTCGATGCTGCTCGCGAGCCTCTGCGCCGAGGGCGAGTCGACGATCGGGGCGATCTACCAGATCGACAAGGGCTATGAGCGCATCGACGAGCGACTGCGTTCGCTTGGGGCCCGCATCGAGCGCATTCCCGCCTAGCGAACGCGCACCGGCCGAAGCCGGATCGCGGCGTGGAGGTCCCAGCGGCCGCGGTACACCGCGCGCAGGACGTAGCGGCCGGGGCGCAGCCCCACCGTCCAGCGGATCTCGCCGCCCCGCCGGGTCGCCCTGCGGGCGAGGCGGTGCCAGCGGCCATGGCGGCGCACCTGGAGCGTGATCGTCCGGTAGTCGGGCGTGACGACCGGGGCGCTCGTGCGCAAGTGCACGGCGACGCGGAGGGCCCGGAGCGGCGCGCGTCCACTTCGGCGCGACGAGCGCACCTCGCGGCTGCCGACTCGCCTCACACTTAGCCACGAGCCCGCCTTCACGCGAGGAGCGATCGACTGGCCGCGCGCGGCTGCGACCGCTGCCGCGACGTCGATCACGCCAAAGCCGAGCCGTTGATTCCAGCGGCCATGCCCGGACGCGGTCGACTTGAGGATCGTCGCGACCTGCTCCGACGTCAGCGCCGGGTTCGCAGCCCAGACGAGCGCAGCTGCGCCGGCGACCTGCGGTGTCGAGAACGACGTGCCGCTCGACCAGCCGTACAGACCAGCGTGGGAGCCGCGCAGCCGGGTGCGGGGCCACCACGTGCGCGAGGTCCCGGCGGCGATCGCACCGAACACGTTGTCTCCCGGCGCGGCGAGCGAGATGTGGGAACCGGTGTTCGAAAAACCTGCGCGCTGGCCGGCCATGGTGCTGGCCGCTACGGCGAGGCCGACCCCGCCCTGGCCGTTCGAGCCGGGCAGCTGAAGCGCCGCCGCCGGGTATTCGACAGGGTTGCCGTCCGCGTACTCGTTGCCGGCGGCGGCTACCAGCAGGACGTCGTGTTCGGCTGCGTACTGGATCGCGCGCTCCTCGAGGACCGATGCGCCGACCCCGCCGAGGCTCAGGTTGACGATCTTGGCGCCGTGGTCGACTGCGTAGACGATCGCGGCCGCCTCGTCGACGTCGGTGAAGCTCTCCGGGGCCCCGACCGCCTTGACCATCAACAGCTGCGCGTCGCCGCCGAAGCCTGCAATCCCCTCGTCGTTCGTGACGGATCCCGCGGCGAGAGACGCGACGAAGGTCCCATGTCCGTCTCTGTCCGTGACGCTCGGTCGATGGTGAACGACGTCCCAGGTCTCGGGCGACTTGGCGGCGAGATCGGGGTGTGAAACGTCGGCGCCCGTGTCGACGATCCCGATCTTGATCGCGTTCGCGGCGCGCAGGACGTCCGGGGGCACCTCGTTCTCCCGCGTCGCGACGAATTGCCACTCGTAGGGGATGCCTGGGCGGAGCGTCGTGGCGAGAGCCGGCTCGGCCTTCATCGCCCGCGCGAGCGGCGCCTGGGAGAACGCGATTCCCGGGAGGCCCTGCAGCTCGGCGGCACGGCCGGGAAGCTCGACCTCGACCGTCTTCATGTGCGGGAGGCGCCTGACGATCTTCGCGCCGGGAAACCGGCCCAGAGCCCGCGCAAGCTGACGGTTCGAGTGGAAGCCGACGACGGCGCGGGTCGTCGTGGGACGGCTCGTCGATCCACTCGGCGCGAGGATCGCCGCAGCGGCGAGCGCTGCGACGAGTAGGACGAGCAAACGGGGGACTGGGCGGGCTGGAAGGCGCATCCGGGCGGCACGGAGAGCGGAAAAGGCCTGCTTTCCGAGGTCGGCTGCGCAGCCCGGGTGCGGTACCCTGAGTTGAGGGATGGCGTCCCCGGATCGGGTGAGTCAGGTAGAGCACGCGCGCATTCGCGTCTCGCTCGACGGCGAGGGCGCGAGCAACGTTTCGAGCGGCCTGCCCGTGCTCGACCATCTGCTCGGGCTCCTGGCACGCTACGGCTCGCTCGACCTCGAGCTGCAGCTGGCGCCCGAGGAGCCGGAGGCCGAGGTCGCATCGGCGGGCCGTGCGCTCGGTCAGGCTCTTCGCGAACCGCTCTCTTCGGAGGAGGTGCGGGGTCACGGATCCGCCGTCGCGGCCGCGGACGAAGCGCTGGCTCACATCGTGCTGGAGGCCTCTGGGCGTCCACTCGTCGTCTCCAACGTCGACCTCTCCGAGGCGCGGGTCGGCGGGCTCGGCACAGACCTGGTCGCGAGCTTCCTGCACGAGCTCGCCCAGGGCGGAGGGTTTACGCTCCACGTCCGCCTGATCGACGGTGACGATCCGCAGCACGTGCTCGAGGCGATCTTCAAGGCGCTCGGCGTGGCGCTCGCGCAGGCCGGCCGGCCACGGAAACGGAAGGAGTGAGATGGACAAGACCGCGGTTCGGACCGAGAGCGCGCCGGCCCCGTTCCAGGGAGCGCCATACTCGCAGGCGATCACGGCGAACGGCTTCGTGTTTGTCTCCGGACAGCTGGGGCTAAAGCCGGGACACTCGGAGATGGCCGGCGACACGATCGAGGCGCAGACGAAGCAGATCTTCGACAACCTCGAGGCGATCCTCGCGGCGGCCGGGAGCCGGCTCGATCGGATCGTGAAGACGACGGTCTTCTTGACCTCGCTCGACGACTTCCAGGGGATGAACTCGGTCTACGCGGAGCGGGTCGGCGACACACCGCCTGCGCGGTCTACGGTCGAGATCTCGGGCCTCCCGTCGGGCGCGCTTGTCGAGATCGAAGCCGTCGCACTCCTGTAACGAGGGACAGGCCCTGGTTGCGGGCGGCACAATGGCCTCGCCATGACGACGCTCGAGCTTCCCGACAGCCTGGCGCCGGTGCTAGACGCCGTCGCGGCGGTCAGCGACCCGTACAACGGCGTCTATCTGGTCGGCGGCTCGGTGCGCGACATCCTGCTCGGCGAGCCGAACTTCGACGTCGACGTGGTCGTCGAGGGCGACGCGATCACGCTCGCGAACGAGTTGGCCGAGAAGCTCGACGGGCGTGTCCGAGCGCACCGCACGTTCGGCACCGCCGTCGTGCTCCACGGAGACGACGGCCGCGTTGACGTCGTCACGGCACGCAGCGAGTCGTATCACGCACCGGCTGTGCTGCCCGCCGTCGAGCCTGGCACGATCGATGAAGACCTGCACCGCCGCGACTTCACGATCAACGCGATGGCCGTTTCGCTCAAGGGCGAGGCGGTAGGCGAGCTCGTTGACCCGTTCGGTGGTCGCGCCGATCTCGAGGCCGGGCTCATTCGTATCCTTCACGACCGCTCGTTCGTCGACGACCCGACTCGGATCCTGCGCGCAATTCGCTACGAGGACCGCTACGGCTTCCGTATGGACGAGGAGACGACACGGCTCGCCCGCGAGTGCATCGCCACCGGACACGTCGGCGACCTCTCCGGCGCGCGCTTGCGTGACGAGCTGATCGCGCTGCTCGAGGAGGGCGACGTCAGCCACGCGATTCCGAGACTGGCCGAGCTCGGAGCAGAGAAGGAGATCCATCCGCACGTCGTCGCGGATCCAGAGGCGGTGCGTCTCTTTGACCGGCTGCGGGAGCTCAATTCTCAGTACGGGCTGGGCGTGCCCCCTTGGCGGCTTGGGGTCGAGGCGCTCGGCCGCAAGCTTCCGCACGAGGAGATCGCTCCCTGGCTCCACGGCCTCAAGATCCGCCGGCGCGACTCCGAGCTGATCGCAGCCGCAATCAAGGACGGACCGCGGATCGCCGAACAGGTTGCGCGCGATTCTCTGGACCCGGCCGACGTCGTCGCGCTCGCGGAGCGGCGCGCGCCCGACGCCCCGCTCTTCGCGCTCGCGCTCGCCGATCAGCCGCAGCTGCACGATTTCTTCGGCCGACTCGAGTCGATCGAGCTCGAGATCGACGGCTCGGACCTAGCGCAGCTTGGCCTCGGCGAATCGCCGCGAGTGGGGGAGATTCTGGCGGAGATCCGTAGACGCAAGCTGAACGGCGAGCTGGCCGGACGCGAGTCCGAGCTCGAGGCCGCCCGGAAGCTGGTCGAGGGGCAATGAGCCTCCCACTCCTGCGCTGGGACGTCCCGGGGCCCTACGAGGTCGTCTTCACCACGCGCGCGGGCGGGGTCAGCGCGGGGCCGTTCGAATCCCTCAACCTCGGCCGCCGGACGGGCGACGACGTCGAGCGCGTGGACGAGAACCGGCGCCGCCTGTGCGCCGAGGTCGGCGCCGAGGAACAGGATCTGACACTCGGCTACCAGACCCACTCGACGACAGTGAACCGCGCCGAAGCGGGGTCGCGAGGCGCTCCAGGCGACGGGCTCTGGAGCGACGAGGCCGGAATCCCGATGCTCGCCCTCGGGGCCGACTGCGCCCTGATCGGCATGGCCCGTACGAACGGCTCGGAGGCTGCGCTCGCCGTCCTGCACGCCGGCTGGCGGGGCTTGCTCGACGGAATCGTCGAATCCGCCGCGAAGATTCTCGGCCCAGGGTTCGCCGCCGTCGTCGGCCCGACGATCGGGCCGTGTTGCTACGAGGTGGGCCACGAGGTAGCGAGCCCGTTCCGGGAGCGCTTCGGCGACGGGATCGTCAGCGGCCGCAAGCTCGACCTCTGGACGGCGGCCGAACAGGCCGCGCGCGAGGCGGGAGCGAGCACCGTGCATCGACTCGATCTCTGTACCCGCTGCAACGCCGGCCTCTTCTTCAGCGAGCGCCGCACCGGCCGGCCGCGCGGCACCCAGGGCGTCCTTGGCCTTCTCCGCTGAGCAGGTCGCGGAGCGGCTCGCACGCGTCCGCGACGAGGTCGGGCCCGACGTCACGATCGTCGCCGCCACGAAGTACGTCTCCGTCGAGGACATGCCCACGCTGGCCGAGGCCGGGATTGGGATCGTCGGCGAGAACCGCGCGCAGGACCTCGAGGCGAAGCACGCGGCCCACGGCGATGCGTTCCGCTGGCACTTCATCGGCCACCTGCAGAGCCGCAAGACCAAGGTCGTGAACCGCATCTGCGAGCTCGTCCACTCGCTCGACTCCGAGTCTGCCGCTCGCCGCCTCGAGATCCCAGCCCTCGTGCAGGTCAACCTCGCGGGCGAGGCGTCGAAGTCCGGCGTGGCGCCCGAAGAGCTCCCAAATCTCCTCGAGCTTTACGGCGATGTGCAGGGGCTTTCGACCATGCCCCCGGCCGCCGAGCGCCCCGAGGACTCACGCCCGTACTTCCGCAAACTGCGTGAATTGGCCGAAGAACACGGTCTGACCGAACTTTCAATGGGCACGAGCCAGGATTACAAGGTGGCAGCGGAGGAGGGGGCGACCATGATTCGAATAGGTTCCGTGCTGTATCGGGGTTAACATTCCCGCCGCTATGGGATTTGCAGACGTCTGGAACCGCACGCTCGTCTACTTCGGGATCGCCGAAGAGGACGAGGACTGGGACGAGGACGGCTACGTCACGAACGAGGAGCTCGAGCGCTCCTACAGCGAGCGGCCGAACGTCCGCCGGCTGTCCCCGCGCCGTCGTCGCAACGAATTCGAGGACTGGACGGACCCCGAGCCCGAGGCCGCCCCGAGCTCGCGGACGGCGGTCATGCGCCCCCGACCGCGCGTGGTCGAGGCTGCCCCCGGCGAAGCGTCGGTTCGCGTCCACCTCGTCGTCCCGCGAAGCTTCAACGACGCCCAGCAGATCGCGGACAAGTTCAAGGAAGGGACGCCCGTCATCCTGAACCTCCAGGGCTCGGACGCCGATCTCTCGAAGCGGCTGATCGACTTCGGCAGCGGTCTCACGTACGCGCTGGACGGCGGCATGCAGCGCGTTGCGGACAAGGTCTTCCTGCTCACGCCACGAAATGTCGAGGTGTCGGCCGAGGAGCGAGCACGGCTCCTCGAGCGCGGCGGCTTCTTCAACCAAGCTTGAACTAGAGGAAGCTGCTTTCCTGAGCCGAAATCCGCCGCATGGGCGGATGGCTCCTGATGGCCGACGCGATCTCGTCGATCCAGAACTTCGTCAACGTCTTCATCTCGGTGTACGTGCTGATCATCTTCGCGTACATCATCCTGTCCTGGGTCCGGCTGCCCTACTCGCCGTGGCTGAACAAGATCCAGCGGTTCCTGTACGACGTCTGCGAGCCCTACCTGCGGATCTTCCGTCGGCTGCTGCCGTCTTTCGGCGGGTTCGACTTCTCTCCGATCATCGGCATCCTGGCGCTCTTCCTCATCGATCGGGTCATCAACTCGATCCTCGACCGGCTGCACTAGAAGGAGGTGAACGAGATGGCTCTTACACCCGTCGAAATTCGTCATGTCAGTCTCAGACGCGGATTCCTGGGCTATCGGCGGTCTGCGACCGACCGCCTGCTCGACGAGATCGCAGACAGCTTCGAAGAGGTCTGGCGAGAGCGGGCCGACCTCCAGGACGCGAACGAGCGGCTGGAGTCGGACATCGCCCGCCACCGGGACCTCGAAAGCCTGCTGCGGAAGACGCTCATGACTGCGGAACGAAGCGCCGAGGAGCTCAGAGAGCAGGCCCGCCGCGAGGCGGACGTCGTGCTCGCCGAGGCCCGCGCGGAGGCAAGAAAGATCACGCAGGGAGCGCTCGCCGACCGCGACCACCTGCGAGCAGAGGCAAGCCGAATCCGGGCTCTCCTGCGCGCTGCGCTCGACCTGACGGACGAGCAGAACGGAGACGACGAGGCTGTGGAGGCGGCCTGACGGCGGACTAGACTTCGTTCGTGGCTGTCGACGTCGATCAGTTCCGTGTGCTCCTCGAGGAGGAACGGCAGCGCGTCGTCGACGCGATCGAGTACCTGCAGAAGGAGAACCCGGGCTCGATCGAGGACGAGACCGACGACGAGACCACCGACAACCACCTCGCCGAGACGGCCACCGTGACGCTCGACCGCGAAATCGACTACACGCTCGAGGAGAATTCGGAGCACGTCCTCTCGTCGATCGACGGCGCCCTCGAGCGCATCGGCGACGGGACGTACGGCAAGTGCTTCAGCTGCGGCAAGCCGATCGCCGAGGAGCGGCTAGCAGCGATTCCGTGGGCGACTCACTGCATCGACTGCAAACGCTTGGAGGAGCGCGGTTGAGCGAGCCTGCACCGCGTAACGTCGACGTCCGCGTCGGCTCCTCGACCGACGCGCTGACGCCGGTGCCGGGCGCCCGCCGCTCGCTTCACGCACGGACACAGCAATGGATCGGGCTGCTGGTGATCGCGCTCGCAGCGCTCGCAGGCGACCAGTTGACGAAGCACATCGTGGCAAGCCACCTGTCGCTCGACGCAGAGCGCCACGTCGTCGGGCCGCTCTCGATCCACCACGTCCAGAACTCCGGGATCGCGTTCGGGCTATTCGCGAGCGCCACACCGATCGTGACGGTCCTCACTGCGCTCGCGGTGGCCTGGATGCTCGTCTTCTTCGCGCGCTCCGGCTCACGGCATCCGATCCTTCCCGTCGCGCTCGGGCTGCTGATCGGCGGCAGCGCGTCGAACCTGCTCGACCGGATCCGGCTCGGGCACGTGACCGACTTCATCGACCTGCGCTTCTGGCCCGCGTTCAACCTGGCGGACAGCTTCATCGTCCTCGGCGTGTTCGTCCTGCTCGCCGCGCTGCTCTTCCCGCAGCGTCCGCAGAAGCGTCCGCGCCCGGTTCCCGACGCTCACGCCTAGGGTCCCGCAGGAAGCGGCGGGCGCGCGGCTCGACCGCTACCTCGCCGAGCTGCCCGAGATCGGCTCGCGCTCCGCGGCCGGGCGGCTCGTAGAAAGCGGCAACGTCCGTGTGGACGGCCGGGCGCGTCCGAAGAGCTATCGGCTCGAGGGCGGGGAGGAGCTCGAGCTCGAGCTGCCGGCGGAGCCGTCGCGGGAGATCGAGCCCGAAGACGTCGAGCTGCGCATCGGGTACGAGGACGAGCATCTGTTCGTCGTGGACAAACCCGCGGGCGTGGTCGTTCATCCCGGCGCGGGCCACGCGACGGGCACGCTCGTCCACGGGCTTGCGGGGCGCGTCGCAGGCGGAGAAGAGGACCGGCCGGGAATTGTCCACAGGCTCGACCGTGACACCTCTGGCCTGCTCGTGGTCGCGCGCTCCGACGAG
>JBKPQP010000101.1:0-6088 GCA_046734155.1 Actinomycetota bacterium
CTGCTGATGGGGATCGGCCCGCTCGTCGCGTGGCGCCGCGCTTCGCTGCGGTCGCTCGGTCGCAGTTTCGCGTGGCCAGCCGGAATCGCGCTCACGGTCGGCGTCGCCCTGCTCCTGCTCGGTGCGGGCTCCTCCTGGATCGGCCTGCTCGCGTACACCTTTTCGGCGTTCGTGCTCGGCTCGATCGGCTACGAGTTCGTGCGCGGAACGCGTGCGCGGCGGGCGCTCACGGGCGGCCCCTGGCTCTCGGCGTTCTCGGAGCTCGTCGCGCGCAACCGCCGCCGCTACGGCGGTTACATCGTCCACGCAGCGGTCGTGCTGCTCGCGATCGGCGTCGCCGGCTCGAGTGCCTACGACAAGGTCAGCGAGCGCACCCTCTCGCCCGGCGAGTCGATGGCGATCGGCCACTACGGCCTGACGTACAACCGGCTCGTGCGGCAGCAGGGCCCGAACGACACCGAGTTCCGCGCCGTGCTCGACGTCCGCAAGGACGGGAACCGGATCGGGACGCTCGAGTCGGGCAAGAACTCGTATCCGGCGGAGCAGCAGACCTCGAACGAGGTTGGCATCCGCACGGACTACCTGACCGGCGAGGACCTGTTCGTGATCACCGACCAGATCAACCGGAACGGGACGATCGCCTTCAAGGTCCTCGTCAAGCCGCTCGTCAACCTGATCTGGCTCGCCGGCATCGTGTTCCTGATCGGCTCGCTCGTCGCGCTGTGGCCGAACGCGGTCGAGCAGCGGCGCCTCGCAGATCGCTACCGCGGGCTGCGGGCGTACGCCCGGGCATGACCGCGGCCGCCCTTGCGATCGGGGCTGTGCTCGCCCTGGCGTGCGTCGCGTTCGTCGCGCTGCCTTTCCTGCGCGAACCGGATCCGGTCGAGGACCGCTTCGATGAGCCGGGCGCGCTCGAGAAGCGCGCGCTCGAGCTCGCCGAGGAGCGCGACCGCGCGCTGGCCGCGCTCAAAGAGCTCGAGTTCGACCATCGGACCGGCAAGATCTCGGACGAGGACTATCGCGAGCTGATCGGCCCGCTGCGGCTGCGAGTCGCCGAGGCGCTGCGGGCCCTCGAGCCGACGGCGCAGCCGTCTGTCCGCGAAAGCGGACCAGGGGAGGAGGTTCGGGGGAACCGGGAGGTTCCACCGAGGATCGCGAATGGCTAGAGCTAGGTGTGAGGCGTGCGGGGCGAAGCTGCCCGCGAAGAGCAAGTTCTGTCCCGAGTGCGGGACTGCGGTCGCCTCGGGGGACACGGTCGTCCAGGAGGTCCCGGAGACCGAAGACGGCCCGACTCCGGTTCAGCCGCACGTCTCGGAGCGGCGCTACTTCGGCGTGCCGCCCGCCGGAGTTCTGCTCGTGCTCGGAGTCGTCGGCGTGATCGCGGCGATCGCGTTCTTCGCGACTGGGCTCTGGCCGTGGGGACTGATCCTGCTGGGCGTCTCCCTCTTCCTGATCACGGGATTCGTGTCGGCGGAACGGCACAGCCCGGGCGAAGATGGGCGTGCGGCTCGTGCGTTCGCCTCGGTTCGCTCTCGGGCCGAGATCACGAAGGAGACGGTCGCGGCGCACGGCGGCGCCAGGATCGAGCTCGTGCGGCTCCGGCGCGATGCGAATGCGCTCGGAAAGCAGCGCGGCGAGCGGGCACGGGAGCTCGGCGAGGCCGTTTACGCGAAGAACACGACAGCGACCAAGGAGCTGAAGCACCGGATGAAGGAGATCGACGACGAGCTCGCGGCGAAGGAGGCGCGGATGGCGAAAGTGACAATTGATGCTCAGGAGCGCGTTGGGAAGGCGAGGCTGCAGGTTCAACCAACTCAGGTCGTGGCCGGCGAGATGCCCGACGAGGCGCCCGAACCGGCGACGGTCCCTGAGCCGTTCCCGCCACCGGACGAGGGCCAGCCGCCCGAGCCGGCGCACGTCCCGGAGCCGTATCCGCCCCCGGACGAGGGCGATCGCCCGCAACCGCCGGATATCCCGGAGCCGACTCCGCAGCAGGACGCAAAAGTAGGAAACGTCCGAAGAACCCGCTAAAATCCAGCGACTTTTGCATCCGGGCAGGGACGTTTTGCCCTGTCACGAAGGTCTAGCCGATGCCCCGTCGCTCCCTTCTCGTCTCCCTCGTCTGCCTGATGGCCGTACTTGCGGCGAACACCGGGAGACCGGCGCGGGCCGACCGGATTCAGTCGCTCCAGCAGAAGATCTCCGACGCTCAGGTCCAGGAATCACGCCTGCAGTCCGACATCGGCTCGATCGAGACCCGGATCCGCGCGCTCGAGAGCCAGGTCGGTGGCGTCTCGACGAAGCTCGACGCGCTCCAGCACGACCTCGACCTGCAGATCGTGCGGCTGCACAGGATCAGGGAGCTCTACCGGTTCCAGACCCAGCAGCTCGATTTTTTCTCGCACGAGTACAACGTCTCGATCGATCGCCTGAACGCGCGCCTGATCGAGATGTACGAGACGCAAGAGGAGCCGTCGACACTCGACGTGCTCATGTCGGCGAGCAGCCTCGGCGACTTCCTCGAGCAGGTCGACTACGTCCGCGACATCGGCTCGCAGGACGCGGTCATCTCGACCCAGGTGCACGGGGCGAAGGACCGGTGGCACACCGCGCGCGCCAGGACGGCGGTCACGAAGAAGAAGGTCGAGACGGTGACGCGCACGATCGCCGTGCGGACGGCCGAGGTGCGCGCCGAAAAGCAGCGTTTGCTGATCAGCGAGAAGGGTCTTGCCACGGTGCGCGGCCGAAAGAAGGAAAGACTCGCTTCGGTGCAGGAGAGCAAGGCCGAGTACCTGCACGAGGTGGCCGGCCTCCAGGCGGCGAGTCGGCAGGTCACCGCCCAGCTCCAGTCGTCAGGCTCCTCCAGCTATAGCTCGACGCCGTCATCGAGCGGGCTGATCTGGCCGGTCAACGGCCCCGTCGTCAGCGGTTTCGGCATGCGCTGGGGCCGCATGCACGAGGGGATCGACATCGGCGTCGGCTACGGGACGCCGATCCACGCGGCCGCGAGCGGGACGGTGGTCTACTCCGGGTGGATGAGCGGCTACGGGAACTTCGTGATCATCGACCACGGCGGCGGGATGGCGACCGCGTACGGCCACCAGTCGGCGATCGCCGTCGGCAACGGGCAGAGCGTGTCACAGGGCCAGGTGATCGGTTACGTCGGCTGCACGGGGCACTGTTTCGGCCCGCACCTGCACTTCGAGGTGCGCATCAACGGCTCGGCCGTAGACCCGCTCGGGTACCTGTAGGCCTACGGAGCGGGCGTGAGCCCGTGGCGGCGCATCACGGCGCCGATCGCCGCGACGTCTGGCGGGCCGCCGGCTGATGCGTCGAGGACCGCCGCAACCTCCTCGAAGAAGGCAGGCCCGAGAATCCCGGGCGTCACGACGGCCAGCGCGCGGGCATCGACGTCCCCGGCGTTGTCGAAGTGATGGACGGCGCCGCGAGGGATGAAGAATGCCTCGCCGGGGCCGACGTCGGTCGGCGTGCCCTCGAGCGTCCAGGTCAGGACTCCTTCGCGCCCATAGATCGTCTCGTCGTAGCCGTCGTGACTGTGTGGCGCTGCGATCCTGGCGCCGGCCGGGACGTCGAACTCGAACATCGCGACCGCTCCGCCCGACTGCTGGCCCTCGAGCAGGAAGCGAATCGCCATATCACCGACCTTGATCTCCTCACGTGCGCTCGTCGTCATCGCTGGCTCCTCTCTCCGCGCTGGGTGGTAAAGTAACTTGACCATATATGAGCGCAACAGAATCGTCAAGTAGCTTTACGACTTCCGAGTTCGGGCCTCCGCTGATCGGCGCGCTCTTCCGGATGCCGTGGGAGGCAGTGCAGCGCCGGATGCTCGAACGGCTCCACGAGCACGGCTTCGACGATCTCGACGCGGCCCACCTGAACGTCTTCCAGTACCCGGGGCCGCAGGGAGCCAGGCCCTCCGAGTTGGCGGTGCGGCTGCGGGTCACCAAGCAGGCGCTGAACTACCTGCTCGGCGAGCTCGACCGGCTCGGCTACCTCGTGCGCCGGCCGGACCCCGACGACCAGCGGTCGAAGCGCGTGGAGCTCACGCCGCGTGGCGTCGATGCGATCGGCGTCATCCGCGAAGCCGTCGGCGAGATGGAGGCGGCGTGGGCCGGCCAGATGGGCGCGGAGCGCTTCGAGGAGCTGCGCGGCCTCCTTCTCGAGATCAACCGAAGCTAGGAGGCGCCTCGGGCGAAGTGAAGATCCGGCAGGTGCCGGTACCGCTCGTCCAGGTCAAAGCCGTAGCCGACGAAGAACTCGTCCGGGACCGTGAAGCCGACGTACCGAACCGGCAGGTCGTCCACGAGGCGACGGTACGGCCGGTCGAGGAAGGTGACCGCGTTCAGCGAGGCCGGCTCGCGCAGCGACAGCGTCCTGCACACGTAGTTGAGCGTCAGTCCCGTGTCGACGACGTCCTCGACGAGCAGCACGTCGCGGCCCGAGATCGACACGTCGAGGTCCTTGATCAGCCGCACGCCCGACTGCCGCGTTCTCCCCATGTAGCCCGCGAGCGCGATGAAGTCGATCGCGTGCGCGATCGGAATCGCCCGCGAGAGGTCGGCGAGGAAGAAGACGCTCGTCTTCAGCGACGCGACGAGGATCGGATCACGACCCTCGTAGTCCCGCGCGATCTCGGCTCCGAGCTCGGACACGCGCGCCCTGATCTCCTCGGCGCTGAGATAGACCTCACCGAGCTCGTCCGATTCTATGAGGCGAGGTTTAGGTTGTATCGCTCGGCCAGTCGCGCGATGTCGCGCTTGTAGAAGAGCTTGACCTTGACGTCCGGGTAGCGCTCTCGGAGCTTCCGCAGCTTCCGGTTCTTCCTCGTCACGAGTGACTGCTTCATCACGGTCACCTCGAGGTAGAGGTCCTGATCCGGAAGATAGAAGTCCGGCTTGAAGGCCTCGATCACCGTGCCGTCCTCGGCTTCCTCGAGCACGAACGTCCTCGGCTCGTACTCCCACGGCACCTGGTAGTAGTCGAGCAGCTTCGCGCACTCGAGCTCCGCGTCATTCGCGAAGCGCGGCGCCCCCTTGCCGCAATATGCCTGGAAAACAGGCGTTTCTGAGGCCACACCCAAAATGGTAGCAACGGCTTCGGATACGCCAACAGGTCAGACGTACACTTCGACCAATGGCGGCTGCCGAGCCCAGCTTCACGATCGCGCACATCTCAGACATCCACTGCGGCGGGGCCCATTTCATGCCGAGCCTCATGGACCGGGCGATCGGGGAGATCAACGACCTTCAGCCGGACATCGTCATCTGCACCGGCGACCTGACGACGTTCGGGTTCAAGCAGGAGTTCGCGCAGGCGAAGGCATACCTCGACCGGCTCGATTGCGAGGCGTTCGTCGTCGTGCCGGGGAACCACGACTCGCGGAACGTCGGCTACGTCCACTTCGAGCAGCTCTTCGGCGCGCGCAACTCGGTGCTGCACCGCGACGGCGTGTCGGTCGTCGCCGTCGACTCGACCGAGCCGGACCTCGACCACGGCCAAATCGGACGCGGGCGCTACCGGTGGATCGAGGAGCAGTTCGGGGAAGAGGACTCCGACCTGAAGATCTTCGTCCTGCACCATCACCTTCTGCCCGTTCCCGGCACGGGCCGCGAGCGCAACATCGTCTATGACGCGGGCGACGCGATCGAGTGCCTCCAGCGCGCCGGCGTGAACCTCGTGCTCTCCGGGCACAAGCACGTGCCGTACGCGTGGAGGCTCGAGGATCTCTTCATCGTCAACACCGGAACGGTCTCGTCGCTGCGCCTGCGCGGGAACACGAGGCCCTGTTACAACGTCGTCGAGATCTCCGGGTCGCACGTCGACGTCTGGCGTAAGTACCCGTTCCACGGGCAGGAACGGATCATCCAGTTCTCCACGGACACACTCTCCTTCGAGAAGTACACGGGGCGCATCGAGTCGGAGGTGACGACGCAGTCGTGAACGCGATTGCGCTCATCGACGGCGAGCATCACGGCGACGTCGTGCGGGACGCGCTCGCGGAGCTCCCATTCGACTTCGTGGGTGCGATCCTCGTCGGCGGGACCGAGAAGCTGCGCGGCGGCGAGGA
>JBKPQP010000102.1:0-22558 GCA_046734155.1 Actinomycetota bacterium
GCCAGATGGATCGAAGGCTCGTACGTCTGGCGAATTGCGAGCGCGAAGTCATCCGGTGATGCAGCGTTCGTGATGTACGCAGAGGCGCCGGCACCGAAGAACTCTTGGACCCTGTCCTTGCCGGCGCCGAGCACGATCACCTTGAGGTCGCTCGAGGTCTCGGCAGCCTCACGCACGAGATCCACCGTCTCGACGCTCCCCGGTCGTTCGTCGACGCCGGCGAGGAAGATGTCGGGCGAGTGAGACTCGACCAATCCCAGCGCCCGCTTCCGACTCGTCGTAGCTCCCTGCACGTCGATCTCGAGTGCCCGCAGGAAACCGGTCAGGACCTCGAGCACGATCGGGTAGCGATCGAAAACGATCGCCGTCAGGCCGTCAGCCGTCACCTCTCTCGTCCCCAAATTCCGCAGCCTTCCCGCATCGAACCGCGTCCTCCCCAGGCGCGGCCCTGCATCGCTCGCTAACTACATACCACGTAGTAGCACAGTCGGGAAACTGTGTAAACCTTGGTGAAAATCTGGATATCGAATTCGAGACCCGTAGGGGCTTCGACGACTACGCCTGCACGGTCGCCGCCACCTCGGTCCTCGCGCCCTGGGCCGACAGCGAGGCGTCGACCGCTTCGATCATCCGCACGACCTCGAGCCCCAGCTGCGAGGACGACCGAGGGGTGTCACCACCGCGGATGGCGCGGCAGAAGTCGCCGAGCTCGAGGAAGAGCGGCTCGGAGGCGGCAATGTGCGGTGACACGATGTCACCGGTCCGATACGTGAGCCGGTACTCGCCGAAGGTCTCCGGGTTGGGCAGGTTCACCCCGCTGTCGAAGACCCGGACCGGCTCGTTGCTCGTGTCGTCGTACACGACCATCTTCTCGGAACCGACGATCGTCGTTCGGCGAAGCTTGCTCGGCGCGAGCCAGGACAGCTCCACGTGGGCAATCGCGCCCGAGTCGAACTCGAGGTTGATGAAGGTCACGTCCGGGATGTTCGGGATCACGCAGCCGCGGCTCAGCGCCGTGACGTGGGAAGGCGTTTCCTCGAGCCAGTAGCGAAGGATCGAGAAGTCGTGCGGGCCGAGATCCCAGGCGACGCTGACGTCGGCCTGGTGGAGCCCGAGGTTCACACGGCTCGTCGAGATGAAGTAGATCTCGCCGAGCGCTCCGCTCGCGATCAACTCGCGGATCGTGACGACGGGCGGGCTGTAGAGGAACGTGTGGCCAGGCATGAGCACGAGGTCATTCGCCTCGGCGATCGCGAGCAGGCCCTCGGCCTCCGCCGAGGTTGCAGCGAGCGGCTTCTCGACGAAGACGTGCTTGCCGGCCTCGAGCGCTTTCGCGCACAGCTCGGCGTGCGTGGAGACCGGCGTCGCAATGGCGACGGCGTCCACGGTCGGGTCCTCGAGCAGCGCGTCGAATGACGTCGTGCCCGGGACCGCCGGGTAGCGGGACTGAATGCTGTCGAGCCGGCTGGTGTCCGCATCGCAGACGGCCGCCACGCGGGCCTCCGGCAGCTCGTACAGGTTTCGTACGAGGTTCGGCCCCCAGTAGCCGAGACCGACGACCGCGACCCGCACTGGGGTGTTGCCATCCGAGCCGCGGTGAAGCCCATTGCCGTTCGAGTGGAACCCGTTGCCGTTTTGACTCATGTCGTTGCCTTTCGTCCGAGGATTTGGAGGGGAGTGCGGCAGAGAAGCTTGAGATCGAGGCCGAGCGACCAGCCGCGGGCGTAGGCGACGTCCATGTCCAGCGCCTCGCGGAAGGTGGCGTGCGCCCTCGCGGTCACCTGCCAGAGGCCGGTGATCCCCTGGGGAACGAGGAAGCGGTCGAAGTGGTGGGGCAGGAAGTGCTTGGTCTCGTACTCGATGCACGGGCGCGGGCCGACGAGGGACATGTCGCCGCGCAGGACGTTGATCAGCTGCGGGAGCTCGTCGAGGCTCGTGCGCCGGAGCCAGCGGCCGCTCTTCGTGATCTCGTCATGGCGCTCGAGCTTGTACAGCCCGTTCCCGTTTGGCGCGACGCGCGGGTCCATGATCCGCTCGATGTAGGCCTGGTGCGCACTCGTGTCGGCGTCGACCGTCATCGTGCGGAACTTCAGCGCGGTGAACTCTTTGCGGTTCCGGCCGAGCCTGGTCTGGCGGAAGAAGACCGGGCCGTGCGAGTCGCGCTTGACGCACCACGCGATGTAGGCGAAGAGGGGCGCGGTCACGATCAGCATCGCCAGTGCGCCGAAGATGTCGATCGTGCGCTTGACGAGCCACGAGGAAGTCGTCATGCGCGGCGGCGAGAGTGCGATCAGCGGCACGCCTTCGAGCGTGTCGATCTTCACGCTCGGGCTCACCATCTCGTAGAGGCGCGGAACGATGTCGACCTGGACGTCGACGTCGTTGAGCGAGCGCAGCACCTCGAGCGTCTCCTCGGACGGATCCTTCGAGAACGCGATCACGACGCGCTCCACGTCGAACAGGCGAACGAGCTCCGGAAGCTGGGCGGTGCCGCCGAGCAAAGCGACGTGGTCGAGCCCGTCCTGCCTCGGCCTGGGCTTCGTGTCGACGAAGCCGACCAGGTTGATGCCGTATTCCGGATGCCTGAGCAACTTCCGGGCGACGCTTTGGCCGACGTCGCCGGCGCCGACGATGATCGTGTTCTGGATGTACGCGAGCCGGCCGCGGCACCAGAAGCGCGCGAGCGACCGTCCGCTCACGACCAGCACGATCGCCAGCCCCCAGAGCGCGATCACCTTCGCCGGCTCCGGGTGGGCCAGGTCCGTGACCCATTCTGTGACGACGAGCAGCCAAGCGCCGAGCGTGACGAGGTGAAAGACCCGGGCGATCTCGTCGGAGGTGGGATGGTGCGTTCGCTCCTCGTCCTCCTCGTAGAGGCCGTAGAACTTCGCCATCACGATCCAGACCGGCAGCATCACGAGCAGCAGGGAGTACTCACCGACGCTGCCGAAACGGTTCGGTGTCCCCGAGCCGGGGCCGAAGACGAGCTCGACCACGAGGAACGTCGTCGCGAGAGCCAGCACGTCGGCGAGGAGCAGCATCCGACGGACGAGCCAGCCACGCCGGTGGCGTTGCTGCGAGAGGCGGCGATGCTCGAGAATCTCGAGGGTCTTCTGGCTCGCGAGCGGCGAGCGCGGCAGACCGGCGTGCGCCGGCACGTACGAGCCGTCTAGGCTGATCTCGCCCAACTCTCCCGAACCTCCCCAGGTTCCCTGACACGGAGCGACTCGTGCCGCCCCTCGATCCAGACTAGGCAGTCAGAGGCGAGTTGTTAAGACCAGAGTGGAATCCCCATCCGCCGTGTGGGTTCCTGGTCTTTTTGGGCGGTTCCCGGCATTCAACGGCGCCGGCCGACGCCGAAAACCGGGAGACAGGCACCTTCGCTTCGACTCGACAAGCGAAAAGCACGACCCGTGGGAGTCGAGCTCACAACTAGCCGGTAGACCAGGGACATTAGGGCCGCCCGGCCCATGGTCACCCGGGTCGGCCTGTGTTAGACCAAGTGTCAACAGGGATTCGACGAATCGAAAGGCGGCCCTTTCGGTGTCAGACATGCAACGCACAGCGGTCCTCCTGGATCAACATCCACTCTGGCTCGGCGCGCTGGAAAAGATCCTCCTGCACGCCGGGGTGACGCCTGTGGCGAAGGCGACGACGACCTCGGATGCGCTCACCCTGCTCGAGGAGCACCGGCCCGATCTATTCGTCCTCGACATCGACATGGACGGCTGCAAGCCCGATGGGCTCACGTGCCTACGCGATGCGCTGGCCCGCCAGTCGTCTCTCAGAGCCGTCGTCGTGTCCGCTTCGGACGACACGGAGCGGATCGAGGCGGCGCTCAGCGGCGGCGCGGTCGCCTATGTGCTGAAGCGGGCCGAGCCCGAGGATCTTGCCTCGGCCGTCCGGCAGGTCTTTGCGCGCTCGCTCTATCTCGCGAGCAGCGCGGCGTTCCAGATGACGCCGAACCCGGAGGCCATCGAGGCGGTCGGTCTGACGCAGCGCGAGCGGGAGATCCTGCAGCTTGTCTCCGAGGGGAACACCAACGGGGACGTGGCGAGGATTCTCTGGGTCACGGAGCAGACGGTGAAGTTCCACCTCGCGAACATCTTCCGCAAGCTCAACGTGACGAACCGGACCCAGGCCAGTCGCTGGGCGCACACTCACGGGCTCGTGCGGCACCGCGAGGGCGAAGCGCCGGTGACGGTGCCGGCAGCCTAGGCGCTGCCCGTAACCGCGACGAGCTCGATGACGAGACCGATGACGTTGCCCAGCCCCTCATCGTTCCGGACGTACGCGTCCGCATCAATCCGGCGACCCTGCTCGCGCACGTCGGCGTCGATCTCGGGTGCCACGAGAATCGTTGCGCCCGAATCGCCGTCGACGTCACCGCGCGAGTCGAACGTCGCGGCGTCGACGACGACCACGTTGACCCAAGGGGCGAACGCACTGTGAGCCCGCACGTCGACACGAGCCGGCTTGACGCTGCGCCGAACCGTGCGCTGCAGCTCCTCGTCGTTGCTGACGACACGCACGGTCGTAGATCGTCTTGCGGAAGGCCGGGCCGAGATGACGTTCACTATCGCATCCAGGGAGGTCGTCTCACAGCTAGCCGTAGGGTGAGGCTTTTTTGAGCCTCTTTTATTGCCGGAGCGTGAGAGTTTTGTATCGGTCCGCTCAAACAAAGGGGAAACTGTGACGTCTAGCGCGGAAATCATCCAGGAACGTTCGACGGTCCCGTTCTTCGATCCGGGGCCGTCGTTCTCGGTGCTCAAGTCGACCCTGGTCGACGAGATCTCCGAGCTGATCGACTCGGGGGCGTTCATCAACGGGCCCCAGGTGGCCGCCTTCGAGACGGCGTTCGCCGATTACTGCGGCGCGGACCACTGCGTCGGAGTCGCAAGCGGGCTCGACGCGCTGCGGCTCGCGCTGATCGCCGGCGGGCTTGCGCCCGGCGATGAGGTGATCGTCCCTGCGAACACGTTCGTCGCAACCCTCGAGGCCGTCACCCAGGCAGGCGGCGTCCCGGTGCTCGTAGACGTCAGCGAGCGAGACTGGAACATCGATCCTGAGGCGGTCGAGGCTGCGCTGACGGACCGGACACGGTTTCTGATGCCGGTCCACCTCTACGGGCAGATGGCCGACATGCGCACACTGAGGGAGATCGCCGCGCGGGCTGGGATCGGGATCATCGAGGACGCCTGCCAGGCGCACGGCGCGGAGCGTGACGGCCTGCGAGCCGGAGCGAGCGGCCTAGCCGCCGGGTTCAGCTTCTACCCCGCCAAGAACCTAGGCGCGATGGGCGATGCGGGCGCCCTCGTCACGACCGACGCCGAGCTGGCCGCGATCTCGCGCGCGCTGCGCGAGCACGGGCAGACGCGCAAGTACCACCACGCGCTCGAAGGCTTCACGGCCAGGCTCGACACGATCCAGGCGATCGTGCTCCTCCACAAGCTTCGGCAGCTCGACCGCTGGACGGCGGAACGCCGAGCAGCCGCGGACGGGTATAGCGAGGCCCTCGACGGTGTCGGGGACCTCGTGCTGCCGGCTGTCGCCGAGGGCAGCGAGCCAGTCTGGCACCTCTACGTCGTGTGCACGCAGGAGCCCGAGCGGATGGCCGAATTCCTCGACGAGCGGGGTGTCAAGACGGGTCGGCACTACCCGGAGCCGGCGCATCTGTCTCCGGCTTACACCGGCCTCGGCTATGGGCGCGGCTCGTTCCCGGTCACCGAGCAGCTGGCAGGAGGCTTGCTGTCCCTGCCGATCTTCCCGGGGATCAGCGAGAGCCAGATCGCCGGCGTCGTCGACGCGGTGACGGAGTACTTCGCGTGAGCGACCAGCCCGTAAACGACGCACCGTTCCGGATCCTGCGCGACGTCACCCTCGGTGAGGGCGTCGTCGTGCAGGCTTTCACGAACCTCTACGGCTGCCTGATCGGAGACGAGACACGGGTCGGGACGTTCGTCGAGATTCAGAAGGACGCCGAGATCGGTCGCCGCTGCAAGATCCAGAGCCACACCTTCATCTGCTCGGGCGTCACGATCGAGGACGAGGTGTTCGTCGGGCACGGCGTGATGTTCATCAACGACAAGACGCCTCGGGCTACGGCCGGCAGCGGGCAGCTCCAGACGGAAGAGGACTGGGAGCTGCAGACGACGCTCGTCGAGCGCGGGGCTTCGCTCGGGTCGGGTGCGGTCGTGCTCGGCGGCGTTACCGTCGGCGCCGGTGCGCTGGTTGGCGCCGGCGCAGTCGTCACCCGCGACGTCCAGCCTGGAGAGATCGTCGTGGGGAGCCCTGCTCGCGCACTCGTCTCGCGAGTGCACTAGCGGCCGCCGGCTCACTCACGACGATTCCGCCGAGGATGAGCACGCAGCCGGCCCAGCCTGCCGCGCCGAGCCTGTCGCCGGCCAGGGCGTAGCCGAAGAGCCCGGCGAAGACCGGCTCCGCGGCGAACACGAGAGCCGTCCTCGTCGCGCTCATCCGGCGCTGCGCCCAGGTCTGAACGAGGAAGGCGAACGCGCTGGCGAAGATTCCGGTCACGAGGAGCGCGCCCCAGACCGTCCAGCCGTGCGGGACGCTCAGGTCACCGCGCGCGAACGCGATCACCGTGAAGCCGAGACAGGCCGCGAGCATCTCGACGAGCGTGAACGCGACCGGGTCGTAGTCCGGCGCGTACCGCTCCAGGAGGACGATCTGCAGCGCGTACGCGACGGCGCCGCCGAGCACGAGCACGTCGCCGGCCGGCGAGCCAGCCTCGATCCCGAACAGGAGCGCCAACCCGAGCGTAGAAAGTCCGACCCCGACCCACACGGCGCGCGGGATGCGGTCGCGGAAGAGCAGGTAGGCGGTGATCGGCGTCAAGACGACGCAGAGCCCGGTGATGAAGCCGGTGCTCGAGACGGTCGTGCGCGCGAGGCCCGCCGTCTGGAGCGCGTAGCCGAGCGCGAGCAACCCGCCGAGGCAGACGCCGCCGACGAGCCCGCGCCGGTCGAAGCCGCGGAACCTGCCCACCGAGAACGGGGCGAGCGTCACGCTCGCGATCGCGAACCGCACGGCGAGAAACGCGAACAGGGGATAGATCTCGACCGCGTCCTTGACCTGGACGAACGTGACGCCCCAGATCACGGTCACGAGCAGGAGCGCAACGAGCGGGATCAGTGGTCTTCCTCGTTAGACGCCGAGGCGGCGTTTCTGGGCGGAGCCGGGCTTTGCCCGGCGGGAGCCCACGAAGGTGCTGGACGCAGCGTGTCGTGGAGGAAGGGGCTAACGGGGGAACCAGGGGTTCCCCCGTTTTGGACGGCGTCCTTGACCTGGACGAACGTGACGCCCCAGATCGCCGTCACGAGCAGGAGCGCGAAGAGTGGGATCACGCGCGCGCAGCCTCTTGCGCCGCCCGCAGCCACCGGCGCCGGATCAGCCCCGAGAACTCTCCGATCGCGAGCCAGTAGAGCCGGAAACGCCTGCGCGTTTCCTCGTCGAGCGCCTTGACGCGGGTCTCGGTCGCGAGCCGGGAGCCGCCGGGGATTGGCTCGGCCTCGAAGGCGATCGCGATCTTCAGCCGCCTGCCGTCGTGCGCGGCCGCCCACTCGGTCTTGGTGCGGCCCAGGTGCTCGAAGTGGAGCGCGCGGAGGTACTCCTCGATCGTCCGCCCGCGGCCGGGCATCCCTCGCAGGGCGAGCAACGCACCGACGACCAGGTCGGGCGCCACGGGCGCGGCCAGAACGAGGTCGAGCGCGCGCTCCGGGCCGGCCGCGACGGCGGCGTCGTACCGCTTCTTGACCTCGAACTCGGGCAGCCAGTCGTCGATCAGCGACACCGCGCGAGCCTAACCCCAGGCTGTCCGGGGTAACCTCATAACGCGATGGAGCCGCTAACCGACTCCTGGGGACGGGAGATCCACAGCCTGCGCGTGTCGGTCACCGACAAGTGCAACTTCCGGTGCCGCTACTGCATGCCCGCGGAAGGGCTCGAGTGGCTCCCGCGCGAGGAGATCCTGAGCTTCGAGGAGATCCAGCGGCTTGTCAGCGTGCTCGCTTCGATGGGCGTGGACGAGGTTCGGCTGACCGGCGGCGAGCCGCTCGTTCGGCGCGACCTCCCGGTGCTCGTGCAGCTGCTCGCGAAGACAGAAGGCGTGCGCGACCTCTCGTTGACGACGAACGGCGTCTTGCTCGACCGCTTCGCAGGCCCCCTCGTCGAGGCGGGGCTGACGCGGCTCAACGTCTCTCTCGACTCGCTCTCGCACATTCGCTTCGCAGAGATCACGCGCCGCGACGCGCTCGACCGCGTGCTCGCGGGCCTGGCCGAGGCCGAGCACTATCCGGAGCTCCGCCCGATCAAGGTCAACTGCGTGGCGATCAAGGGCTTCACCGAGGAAGAAGTGCCGGCGTTGGCCGAGCTCGCGCGGCGCAAGCCATACGTCGTGCGCTTCATCGAGTTCATGCCGCTCGACGCGGACGAGGCGTGGCGCGACGACGAGGTGCTGACCGGCGGGGAGATCCGCGCGCTGATCGAGGAGCGATGGCCGCTCGAAGAGATCCCGGCGAAGGCGTCGTCGACCGCGCGCCGGTTCCGCTTCGCCGACGGCGCCGGCGAGATCGGCTTCGTCAACCCCGTCTCGGAGCCGTTCTGCTCGAGCTGCGACCGCATCCGGCTGACCGCAGACGGACAGCTCCGCACGTGCCTCTTCTCCCGTCGCGAATGGGACCTCAAGGGCCCGCTCCGCGAAGGCGCGAGCGACGATGAGCTGCGAGACGTTCTCCGCTTCGCCGTCCGCCACAAGGAGCTGAAGCACAAGATCAACGAGCCCGGCTTCGTGCGGGCGTCGCGCTCGATGAGCCAGATCGGCGGCTAGCGCACGCCGAGGCGGATGCGGTAGCTGAGGAAGATCTCGGCCTCGCGGCCTCCGAGTGAGCACTCTGCAGCTTCGCGTAGGGCCGTGAGCCCGAGCTCGTCCTCGCTCTTGCCGTCCTTCAGGAGCACGGTGAGCGGGCCGAGGCTGAGCGCCATACCGACAATCCGCTTCGCGTCGGCCCGGTCGCGGGCGTGGAAGACGATCTCGCGCGCATACCGGAAGTGCCCGCTGGCCTTGATCCGCTCTAGGTGGGCCTCCTTGGCAAAGCGCATCCCCCTGCCGTCAGGCGCGCGACCCGCTCTGACGCGCCGGAGCACCTCTTCGAACGCAGCCTCGACCTCCCAGCCGACGATCGGCGGCCAGTCGTAGTCGTACGCGGCGAACACTCCGCCGGGCCGCAGAAGCCGGGCCGCCTCGGCGAGCGTCGGCTCCGGCTCCATCCAGTGGAGCGCCTGCGAACAGGTGACGATGTCCGCCTCGCCGTCGGGAAGGCCGGTCGCCTGTGCGTACGCGTGCACAAAGCGTACGTTGGCCGTGGACGTTGCGACCTCGGCCTGGTCGCGCATCTCGGGGCTCGCCTCGACGCCGACGACCTCGTCCGCGCGATGGGCCCAGACCCGCGTCGAGAGGCCCGTTCCACTGCCGAGATCGACGACGAGCTGCAGCCTGTCAACCTGCGCTTCCAGGCACAGGATCTCGACGAGAACG
The DNA here is from genome assembly GCA_046734155.1 of Actinomycetota bacterium. GTDB lineage: Bacteria > Actinomycetota > Thermoleophilia > Gaiellales > Gaiellaceae > VAXT01. The sequence continues at coordinate 9,557 of JBKPQP010000102.1, forward strand.
TCCGGCGTAGCGGGCCTATTGGCGTCGAAACCCGCCGCAAAACCGGTCTCTCCGTAGCCGGACGTGCGCAGGAGCTTCTTGCTCCACTCATCGGTCAAATCCTCCGAAAACCCCGTCACAACCGCGCTGGAGTCTAAAATGGGACGTCGTGTCCGGTGCCGCCACGGCAGCTAGAGCCCGCATCCTTCCGCACGGGCCACTCGACCTGATCCGCCAGCTGGCGATCTGGTTCGGCTTCCTGTTCGCCTATCGCTACACCCGCGGGGTCGCCGATCGCGACTCGTTCGAGGCGTTCCAGAACGGACTCCGCGTCGCCGACTTCGAGCACCGCCTGACCGGCCTGTGGGAGCTGTCGCTCCAGAGCCTCGTCGCGTCATCCAATGTGTTGCGCGAGGCGACATCCTTGACGTACTGGCACTCCCAGTTCACCGTGCTCGGGCTCGTCCTGCTCTGGGTCTACCTGCGCCGCAACGACCACTTCGTCCCGCTTCGGAACACGATCCTGCTCGCGAACGTGATCGGGCTGATCGGCTTCGTGCTGATGCCGACCGCGCCGCCCCGGATGTTCCCGGAGCTCGGCTTCGTCGACACGCTCACGAACTTCGGCATCAACCACAACAGCGCGATCGTCCGCGCCGACGCGAACCCGTACGCCGCCATGCCGAGCCTCCACGCCGCGGACTCGCTGATCATCGGCGTGGGGCTCTTCTTCATCGTCCGCTCGAAATGGGCGAAAGCGCTCTGGCTGCTCTGGCCGCTCTGGGTCTGGTTCTGCGTGATGGCGACCGGCAACCACTTCTGGCTCGACATCGTGGCCGGGATCCTCGTCGCGACCGTCGCGGCCGTGGTCGTCAACCACAAGCACGTGCGGCGGTTCGTCGCCCGGGTGCGACCGGCGCCGGCCTGACCGCGGGAGGCCTGAAAGAGGCGTACACGGCAGGTGTGCGCCGTGCTGCCGCGCGCGGGATGGCGCACCTTGCGAGCACGCGCATCTCGCCCGACGCCTTGACCTTCGCCGGCGTCACGATCTGCGCTCTTGCGAGCGTCGTCGTCTTCTTCGAGTACCGCAACGAGATTCTCTGCTTCTGGGTCGGCGCCGCGCTCTTCGTCGTCGGCTCGGTGCTCGACATCCTCGACGGGGCGCTCGCGCGCTCGAGCGGAAAGGGAACGACCTTCGGCGCGTTCCTCGACTCGACGACAGATCGCATCGGCGAGGCGTTCATGCTCGGGGCGATCGCACTCGTCTTCTCGCGTGACGGGAACGACGTCGCACTCGCATTCGCGTTCGCGGCCGTCGTTGGCTCGTTCCTCGTGAGCTACACACGCGCGCGCGCGGAAGCGCTCGGACTGAAGGGCGACGTCGGAATCGGGAGCCGGGCCGAGCGGGTGGTTGTGATCGTCACCGGACTCGTGCTCGCTCCGTGGGGCGTTCTGCCTTGGGCGATCTACCTGCTGACAGCGACGGCGTGGATCACCGTCCTCCAGCGAGTGCTAGCAGTTCGGTCGCAGCTCCGGCAACAGTGATACTCTGCTAGCAGCAGCTCGCTGCTAGCAGAATGGCGAAGAGAGAGCAGACCAGCATCCTCGTCCGGATGCCCAAGTCCCTGAAGCGCCGACTCGGCCGCGAGGTCTCGCGCCGGGACAGCACTCTCAACGACGTCGCCGTCGCGATCCTCGCCGACGAGTTCGACGTCGACTTCACGCCGAGCGGCCGGCGCGGGCCCGTGCCGGGCGAGAGCGGCGACGTGCTCCTGCGCGTCCCGCCCGCCCTCAAGCGCAGGCTCGACGACGCCGCGCGCGAGCGCCGCAGCAGCACGAATACCGTCGTCGTCGAATCGCTCACCGAGCGGCTCGACGCAATCACCCCCAGAAAGGACCCAATGGCCAAGAACGGCAGCCAGAACGGCAAGGCGCGCTCGAACGACAAGGTCCGCGTCGCGATCATCGGCGTCGGCAACTGTGCCAACTCGCTCCTCCAGGGAGTCGAGTACTACAAGGACGCCTCGCCCGACGAGTTCGTCCCCGGGCTCATGCACGTCGACCTCGGCGGCTACCACGTCCGCGACGTCGAGTTCACCGCCGCATTCGACGTGACCACCGCGAAGGTCGGCAAGGACCTCGCCGATGCGATCTGGGCCAAGCCGAACGATACGATCAAGTTCGCCGACGTCCCCCAGACGGGCATCACCGTCTCGCGCGGGATGACCCACGACGGGCTCGGCAAGTACATCTCTCAGGTCGTAGACAAGGCTCCCGGCGACACGGACGACGTCGTGAACATCCTCCGGGAGACCGGCACGGACGTCGTCGTCAACTACCTCCCGGTCGGCTCCGAGGAGGCAACCAAGTGGTACACGGAGCAGATCCTGAACGCGGGCTGCGCGATGGTGAACTGCATGCCCGTCTTCATCGCCAAGGGCGGCTACTTCGCGCGTCAGTTCGAGGAGCGCGGGCTCCCGATCGTCGGCGACGACATCAAGTCGCAAGTCGGCGCAACGATCACGCACCGCGTGCTGACGACGCTCTTCCGCGAGCGCGGCGTCAAGCTCGACAAGACGATGCAGCTCAACGTCGGCGGCAACTCGGACTTCCTGAACATGCTCGAGCGCGAACGGCTCGAGTCGAAGAAGATCTCCAAGACGAACGCGGTCACGTCGATGCTCGACTACGACCTCGGCGCGGAAAACGTGCACGTCGGCCCGTCGGACTACGTGCCGTGGCTGACCGACCGCAAGTGGGCGTACATCCGCATGGAAGGCTCGTCCTTCGGCGACGTGCCGCTCAACGTCGAGCTCAAGCTCGAGGTCTGGGACTCGCCGAACTCGGCCGGGATCGTGATCGACGCTGTGCGGCTCGCGAAGCTCGCGCTCGACAACGGCGTCGGCGGAGCGCTCGAAGGGCCCAGCGCCTACCTCATGAAGTCGCCACCGAAGCAGATGCCGGACGACGAGGCGCACGCTGCGGTCGAGAGCTTCATCAAGAAGCACAGCCGCAAGAAGGCGAAGGACAAGGCAACCACGTAGTTCCCGAGGTCTGCGGGGGCCGGTGCGAGCCGGCCCGCGCGACCGCACTACACTCGGTGGGTCGTGTCGCTGCGAATCTGCCTGGTGACCCCTTTCTCGTGGTCGCAGCCGCACGACGTGAACGAGCACGTCGCTGGAGTCGCGGACGCCCTGCGAGATCGCGGCCACTCGGTGAGCGTTCTTGCGCCCTCGAATCGTGCGGCGGATCTCGCCGCGGGCCGTCGAGCGCTGCGTGACGGCCTGGAAGCGCGAGTGATCGCGCTGGGCCCGGCCGTTCCGATCTCACGGCGCAGCAGGATTGGCGTGCCGGTCGGCGTCCGGGCCAATCTGGCGAGGGCGCTCACGCACGGAGAGTTCGACGTCGTCCACGGCTTCGAGCCAGGGCTGCCGAGCCTCTCGTACCTCGCGCTCCGCGACGCACGGGCGCTCAGCGTCGCGAGCTTCTTCTCGCCCGAGCGGCTGGGGTATCCGCCCGCCAAGGCGCAGCGCGAGAAGCTGCTCGCGCGGATCGACGCCCTCGTCGCGTCGTCGCCGGAGGCGGCACATGCCGCGGCCGAGCGCTTCCCGGGCGACTACCGCATCGTTCCGGAAGGGGTCGACGCGGAGCTCTTCGCGCCCGGGAAGAAGCGACAGCTCGTCGTGCTCGAGTGGCGGCCGCTCGAGCGCCCACTCGCGCGAGCCGTCCAGCGCGCTCTCCGCGAGCTGACGGACTGGGAGCTCGTCTACCTGCGCACGAAGAAGCTGGCCGGACGGCCGGCAGTTCCAGCGAGGCTCCGCAGCAGGGCGCACGTGCGAACAGCCCGCGACGGGAAGAGCCGCGCGCCGATCCTCGCAGAGGCGGCGATCTTCGTCCCGGCGCTCGAGGGCCTGTCGCGCGTATCGCTCGAGGCGGCCGCGGCGGGAGCGGCGATCGCCTCACCCCCGGGCGTCCAGGAGCAGCCCGAGCTCGCAGCGGCGGCGCTCGCCCGGTTCGCCGAGAACGAGCCTCTCCGTCAGCAGCTCTCGGACGAGGCCCGTCGCAGCGTGGCCGGGAAGACCTTCTCCGATGTGGCCGACGACCTGGAGGAGCTCTACGCACGGGTCGGCCGCCGCCGGAGAACATCGCAACAGAAGGTTCCAAGGTCGGACGAGCCTCTCGGGGCTAGGGACTGGATCCTCGCCGACCTCCACCTGCACACCTCCTGGTCGGCCGACTGCTCCGTCGACGTCGAGGACCTCCTCGACCACGCGGAGAACGCGGGCCTCGGCGCAATCGCCGTCACCGACCACAACGTCTTCGGCGGCGCGCTCGAAGCGGTCGACCTCGCCCGCGGGCGCGAACTGATCGTGATCCCGGGCGAGGAGATCAAGACGGACGGCCAGGGCGAGGTGATCGGGCTCTTCCTGTCCGAGGAGATCCCGCGCGGGCTGTCCTTCGCGGACACGATCGCCGCGATCAAGGCCCAGAACGGCCTCGTCTACCTCCCCCACCCATTCGACCGCATGCACTCGATCCCGAGCCCGGCCACGCTGCACCGCCACCTCGGCGACATCGACGTGTTCGAGGTCTACAACGCACGCCTGCTCTTCGAGGCGTACAACGACGAGGCGCTCCGATTCGCCCGCAAGTACAACCTGACCATGGGCGCCGGCTCCGACGCGCACGTCCCGCCGGGGCTCGCGACAGGAGGACTGCGTATGCGCGCGTTCGACGGGCCCGAGGAGTTCCTGCTCAGCCTGCAAACGGCCGGGATCCTGCGCCGTCCCAAGTCGCTCGCGTACCTGCAGTCGTTGAAGTGGATGGCGCAAGTCAAGGAAAGAGTTCGCTAGCCGAGAACTGGAAACGTGGCCGCCGTGACCTCAGTGTCGACCGACGAGATCTACGAGAAGTACCTCAAGAAGGCGATCGCCGAGATCAACGATCTCGGGCATGAGATCGCCGCCGCCGGAAACGGCGAGCGAGTGCCCGTGCTCGGATCCGGGCATCCCCGCGCCGACGTCATGCTGCTGAAGCACCGGCCGCAAGCCGCTGAGATCCAGGAGGGCGTCGCGTTCTTCGGGCGTGCCGGTCAGGCGATCCTCAAGTCGCTTCAGCGCCTGAACGTCGACCCACTCTCGGTCTACGGGACGAATTGCCTGAAGTTCGCGGACGAGCCCGCGGACGAGGCGCGCCCATTCTTCGTTCGCGAGCTGCACATCGTCCAGCCGAAGCTCGTCGTCGTCATGGGCGAGGACGCGCTCGGGTTCGTGAACGAGCTCGAGTTCCCGCTCGCCGCCGAGCTCGAGCCGGAGCTGGGGGTGCTCCAGGGCTGGACGCCGACGATTCAGGCGCTGTACGTGCCGGACATCGACGCGTCGTTGGACGAGCAGCCCGAGAAAACCGCGTTCTGGAACGCCTTCAAGGCTTTGGGCCCATGGTGGGCCGAGCTACCGCCCTACTAATCCTTTCCGCTTATCTAGGCGTGTACTACGCCTGGGCGGAGTCGCTGCCGAGCTTCAGCCTCTGGTGGGACATCGCGATCATCTCGCTGCTCGTCATCCCGCCAGTGTTCGCGCTCGTCTACTTCGCGCTGCCGCTGCGGACGACGAAGTGGCTGCTCCCGGCCGGGATCAGCGTCGCCTTGCTGGCCGCGGTCTTCCAGATCGTAGGCCTCGACGTGCTCGCGAACTTCGCCAAGCTGGCCGCCGTCACGCTTCTCGCGTGGTGGTTCCTGGGCTTCTTCGAGACCGCAGCGTGGGTCGTGGTCGTCGCCCTGATCATCCCGTGGGTGGACGCGGCCTCGGTCTGGCGCGGGCCGACGAAGCACATCATCACGCACCAGCGGGAGCTGTTCACGACCTTCTCGTTCGCCTTCCCGGTCCCGGGTGAAGCGAACACGGCGCAGCTCGGCCTCCCCGACCTGATGTTCTTCGCGCTCTTCCTCGGCGCCGCCGACCGCTGGCGCCTACGCGTGCGCTTGACCTGGGCGGCGATGACGCTCTCCTTCGGCACAACGCTCGCACTCACGGCCGCGTTGGACATCAACGGGCTTCCCGCTCTGCCGCTCCTGGCGCTCGGCTTCCTGGCGCCGAACGCGGACTTGCTCTGGCGCAAGCTCCGCTCGGAGGACGCTTGGGGATCCTTGCGCTCCGAGCGCAGCGAAGCGGGCTAGGCGCGCTCGAGCAGGGCGACCGTCTCGATGTGGGGCGTGTGCGGGAACATGTCGACCGGCCGCGCGCGCACGAGCTGATAGCCCCACTCCGCGGCCAGCTCCTTGACGTTCCCGGCCAGCGTCGTCGGATTGCACGAGACGTAGACGATGCGGTTCGGCTCGAGGCGCGCAAGACGGCGGAGCGCTTTCCCCGAGAGCCCGGCCCGCGGCGGGTCGACGACCGCGACGTCAGGCTCACCCGCCCGCTCGCGGAGATCGTCGATCGCCTCACCCACCTCGCCCGCGTAGAACGCCGCGTTCGCGATCCCGTTCAGCTCTGCGTTCTCGAGCGCGCACGCGACCGACTCCTCGGAGACCTCGATGCCCCAGACGGTCAGCGCGTCGCGGGCGAGCGTGAGCCCGATCGTCCCGATCCCGCAGTAGAGGTCGTAGACGCTCTCCTCCCCGGTCAGCCCCGCGAACTCGCGTGCGAGCTCGTAGAGGCGCTCGGCCATCGCCGTATTCGTCTGCAGAAACGCGTTGGGGCGCACGCGGAAGCGCAGCCCGCAGAGCTCCTCCTCGATCGCGTCGTCGCCGTGAAGGAGCTGCGTGGGCAGGTTCGTGACCTCCGCGGGCCGCTCGTTGACCGACCAGTGGATCGACCGCACTTCGGGGAAGCGCTCGAGGGCAGCCACGAAGCTGTCGACGTCGAGCCTGCCGGGAGCCGTGACGAGCTGAACCAGCGCCTGGCCCGTGTTTCGTCCCTCACGGACGACGAGGTGGCGCAGGAATCCCGTGTGCTCTGCCTGGTCGTACGCCTCCAGCGCCTGTGCCCGCGCCCAGTCGCGGACTGCCTCTCGGATCGCGTTCCCGAGATCGCTCGTGAGCCAGCATTTGCGGATGTCCAGTACCTCGTCCCAGCGGCCGGCACGGTGTAAGCCGAGCGCAGGCCCGTCGGGCGTCGGCGTGAACGAGTACTCGAGCTTGTTCCGGTAGTGAAACGCCGACTCGGCCGGGACGATCGGCTCCAACGGCGGGTCGTCGACGCGGCCGATCCGGCGGAGCGCCTGCTCGACCTGCGCAGCCTTCGCCTCGAGCTGCGCCTCGTACGCGAGGTCCTGGAACCGGCAGCCGCCGCAGGCCGGATAGTGCTCGCAGGGCGCGTCGACGCGGGGCGCACCGGCCTCGACGACCTCGAGCGCCGTGGCCTCTGCGTGGTTCCGCTTCACTCGGGTCACGCGGGCGCGAACAACGTCACCTGGCAGGCCGCGGCGCACGAAGACGACGAATCCGTTCAGCCGCGCAACGCCGTTTCCCCCGTACGCGAGCGACTCGATCCTGAGGTCGAGCTCGTCGTCGGGTCGAACGGGCGCGGCCATGGGCCCAGCATAGGGTTCGGGTGTGGAGCTGAGGTTCGAGACGCCTTCGACGGCCCGCCAATACGAGCAGTGGGCGAACGTCATGGAGCGCGTCACCGGCGACGTCTACGGGCTGGACGAGATCGAGCACTTCATCGCGGCGGACACCGAAAGCGCGTGGCTGCTCGCTCTCTCCGGAGACGAGGCCGTCGGCTCCGGTGTCGGGCGGCCCTCGTCGATCCAGAGCAGCCTTTATGCGATGGCGCGCGTCTTGCCGGAGCAGCGCGGTCAGGGCGTCGGCACTCGTATCTATGAGGCGCTGTCCGCGCACGCGCGGAAGCTCGGCCGCGAGTCGCTGTGGGGCCGCGTTCGCGAAGACGATCAGGGTTCGCGGGCCTTCCTCCGAAACCGCGGTTTCCGCGAGGCCGGACGCGAATACGAGGTCGTCCTCGACACGGCGCTCGCCGAGACGCCGGGCGAGCCGCCCGACGGCATCGAGCTCGTCTCGCTCGCCGAGCGAGCCGATCTCGAGCCCGCCGTCCACGAGCTGGACAGCGAGGTCGCAGCGGACGTCCCGAGGCCCGAGGGCGACGACTTCGAGCCCCAGCCGTTCGCCCGCTGGCGCGAGCAGTACCTCGAAGGGCCGGGGGCGGTTCCCGAGGCGATGATCGCCGCGCTGGCCGGCGACGAGGTCGTCGGCTATACAGGCCTCAGGCGGCGCAGCGCGACCTCTCCGAACGCGGAGAATCAGCTCACCGCAGTACGTAGGCCCTGGCGGAGACGCGGGATCGCGACCGCGCTCAAGCGCGAGCAGATCGCTCGGGCGCGCGCAGCCGGAATCGAGCAGATCTTCACGACGAACGACGAGACGAACGCGGGCATGCGGGGCGTCAATGCCCGCCTCGGCTACCGGCCGGCGCCGACGTACATCGTCGTCAGCGGCCCGCTCGCTACGTGATGTCGCGGCGGCGAGTCAGAACGACCGCGAGCAGTCCCAGCGCCGCCATGTAGACGGCCGCGGTCGCCAGCCCTCGACCGAACGAAACTGCATCTTCGCCGGATGCCCCGAGCACGCCGTCAATCGCATGGATCGGCAGATACGGGCGAAGCGTGTGCCAGATCGAAAGTGCAGGCTCCGCGAAGGCGGCCCACGCGAATGCGACGAGGATCGCGCCGAGTTGCCGCGCGGTGCTCGCCCCGATCTCGAGCCCGAGCACCGCAACGATCGCCGCAGCCAGGAAGGTCCGGCCGACCAGCCCGAGCTCGTGCCCGCCGAAGTGAAGTCTGTCACCGACCCAGATCTCGGCGATCACGAGCATGAGGATCAGTGCCGGGACGACGAGAGCGGCGCCCGCCAGGCCGGCCACGAGCACCTTCGCCCCTATGACACGCTCGCGGATCGGCGTGCCGAGGAAGGTCTGCGTGATCGTCCCGTGCCGGTACTCCCAGGTGATGATCAGCACGCCGAGTATGAGCGCGAACAGAAGCGACGAACTCACCACGCCGATCAGATCGCCCTCCAGGTGGCGCAGCGGCGCAGGCTCGAAGCCCGGCGGGGCACCGGAATTGAGCGCCGAGTCGATCGTCGAGGCCGTTCCAATCGAGACGATCGCGAGCTCGGCGAGGAGGAGACCGAGGAGTGTGCGAGGCGCGGTTCTGATCTTGAGCAGTTCCGACCTGAGAAGCCGCATCAGCGCGTGGTCTCGTGTCCGGTGAGCTCGAGGAACGCCTCCTCGAGCGTGGCTTTCTCGACGGCCAGCTCGTGGAGCACGATGCCGTTCGCCGCGGCGATCTCTCCGATGCGCTCGGCGGACCCGTCACCAACCACGATGAGGTCTGCCTCGGCCGACGTCACCTCGGTCCCGGCCTCCTCGAGAAGAACCCGGAGGCGGTCGGCCTGGGGGCTGCGAACGCGGATCCCGCCGGTGATTCGAGCGGCGAGCTCGGCGGTCGAAGCTTGCTCGATGAGCTTTCCTCGGTGCACGATCACGACCTCGTCGGCGATCTGCTCGATCTCGGGAAGAACGTGGCTCGAGATCAGGATCGTTCGACCCTCCGCGGCGAGCGCGCGCAGCAGGTCCCGCAACCAGTGGATTCCCTGAGGATCGAGGCCGTTCGCGGGCTCGTCGAGCACGAGCACGCCGGGATCCCCGAGCAACGCCGCGGCGAGACTGAGGCGCTGCCGCATCCCGAGCGAATAGCCGCCGACGCGTCGACTTCCGTCCTCGGTCAACTGCACGAGCCCGAGAACTTCCTCGACTCGGCTGCGCTCAATCCCGGCCGACGCGGCAACGACGCGAAGGTGGTCGCGGCCCGACCTGCCAGGGTGGAAGCTCGATGCCTCGAGCACGGAGCCGACCTGGCTCAGCGGATGTCGGAGTTGCCGATAGGGCTGGTCCTTGACCGTCGCCCGGCCGGAGGTCGGTCGTACGAGCCCGAGGATGATCCGAAGAGTCGTCGTCTTGCCGGCGCCGTTCGGTCCGAGAAACCCGGTGATCGCGCCTTCGCGGACCTTGAAGCTCAGGTCGTCGACGGCGGTCGTCTTCCGGAAGCGCTTCGTGAGGTGCTCGACCTCGATCACGTGATCGGCGTGACGTACACCTTTCGCTTCCGGGGGCCGTCGAACTCGCAGAAGAAGATTCCCTGCCAGGTGCCGAGCGCGAGGCGGCCGCCGTCGATCGGCACGAGCACCTGCGGCCCCGCCAGCGAGGCGCGCACGTGCGACGGCGCATTCTCCTCGCCGGCCTCGATGTGCTCCCAGCCCCAGTCCTCGCCCACGACGCGCTCCATCGCCGCTTCGAGGTCGCGCGCGACGGCCGGGTCGGCGTGCTCGTTGATCGTCACGCCCGCCGTCGTGTGCGGCACGAAGACGAGTGCTGCGGTGGCGCCCTCGACCCCGTTTAGCGCGGACTCGACCTCGCGGGTGATCTCGACGAGCTGCGTCTTCCGCTCGGTGCTTATGTCGATCTCGCGCACGTCGTTATCCTACGGCGGCTGTGGTCGACCTCGAACGCATCGACCGGTCAGTTCCGACGGACGCACGAGCGGAGCCCGCGCGTCCTGGAGGCGTCGGCGCAAGCGGCGCCTGAGGGCCCATCTCGAGCACCGCTCCCCCACTCACAGCCGCCGACCTCGACCGCTTCCGCGACCGGGCCGACCGCTTCATCGCAGAACTGGACGAGGAGTACTACCTCCACTACGCCGGGCACAAGGACAAGCTCGAGCTCGCCCCGCTGTTCGAGCGCTACGCGGACCTGACCCAGCTCGATCAAGCGCTCGCACTGGGACGAACGGCGAACGGCGACCGTCGGATCACTGAGCTCTGGCGCTTCGCGACCGAGGGCTACCTCGGTGAGTTGACCCGTGAGCAGGCCGAGAAGGTGGCCGAGCTCGAAGCGACCCTCGAGGCCGAAATCGACGGCGAGACGATCCCGTTCCGGATGCTCCGCCCCGCGATGGCGAACGAGCCGGACCGCGACAGGCGCGAGCGGATCGACAAGGTCCGGGTCGAGCTCACCGAAGAGCATCTGAACCCGCTCCACGCAGAGGGCGTGCGCATCGTCCGCGACGGAGTCGAGAGGCTCGAGGCACCGAACTACACGGAGCTCTACCGCAGGTTCGGCTTCCGGCTCGACGACCTCGCCGCGCAGTGCAGAGACCTGCTCGACTCGACCGAGAAGATCTTCGAAGAGTCGGCGGACAAGCTCTTCCGCGCACGGGTTGGGGTCGGCCTCGACGAGGCGCGCCGCTGGGACGTGATCCGCACGTTCCGAGCGCCGGAGTGGGATCCGCAGTTTCCCGCCGAGAAGATGCTGCCGGCGCTCGAGGCGACGCTCGCGGACTTGGGCGTCGATCTCAAGTCGCAGGAGAATATCGAGCTCGACGTCGAGCAGCGGCCCAAGAAGAGCCCCCGCGCGTTCTGCGCGCCGATCGAGATCCCGGGCCGCGTCGTGCTCGTGATCCAGCCGATGGGCGGCGCGGACGACTGGCGCGCGCTCTTCCACGAGGCCGGGCACACCGAGCACTACGCGAACACGTCGGCCGACCTCTCGATGGAAGAGAAGCGCCTCGGCGACGTCGCGGTCACCGAGGGCTGGGCGATGCTCATGCAGCACCTGACGGACGACCCGGCGTGGCTCACCCGGCGCCTCGACTTCCCGCGGCCCGACGAGTTCGAGCGCGAGGGCGTCACGCAGCTCCTGTACATGGTCCGCCGCTACTCGGCGAAGCTCCTGTACGAGATCGAGTTCCACTCGGCCGAAGACCCGACGAACCTCTCATACCGATATGTCGAACTTCTCGGCGACGCGCTGAAGATCGAGCCGGCCGCGGCCGACTACCTCGCCGACATCGACTCGAGCTTCTACGTCACCGGCTACCTGCGCTCGTGGGCGTTCGAGGCGCAGTTCCGCACGCACCTGCGCGAGCGCTTCGGCAGTGATTGGTTCACGAAGCGCGAAGCCGGCTCGCTCGTCCGCGAGCTCTGGGAGACCGGGATGAGCATGACCTGCGACGAGATGCTGAACGAGGTGACCGACCAGGAGCTCCAGATGGACGCGGTCGCCCAGCTCACGCGCGGCGTCCTGAGCTAGCGGCGCCGTGAGCGACCTCGTCCCACGAGACGAGCTGCGCGCGACGATCGAGGCGCGCAAAGAGCTCGGCGAAGAGGCAGAGCCCGCTTTGATCGACGCCTTCGTCGAGCGAATCGAGAAGCGACTCGCGCAACGGCCTGGTGAGAGCGAGCAGTCACTACGCCGCAAGCGCGCACATCAGAAGGAGATGGTGCTCGGCTCGATGGGGATCGCGGTCCCGCTGCTTCTGATCGCGGCGATCTTCACGGGCCTGGCGGGCGTGATCGTGGTCTGTGCCGCGCTCGCGGTGATCGCGATCGCGACCACGCGCTAGTCGCATACCCCCTTTTGGCGATGGGATTTCGTCCCACTGCGTCGAGTACTGAAGAAGGATGTTTCGCTTCTTCGCAGTCGTACTCGTCATCGGCGCGTTTGTAGGCGCCCTCTACTTCAGCGGCGACGCGCTCGAGGCTTGGGAGGCGCCCAAGCAGGAAGCGGTGCCCGTGCCCAAGTTGCCGAAGCAGACGCAGCAGGCCAAGGCGAGGCGTCATGCCCGGCCGGCGAAACGCACACAGCCCGTCAACAGCGTGTCGCACGCGAAGCCGAGCTGGCTCGTCGACCTCAACGCGGCCTGCCGGCAGGGGAAGCGCGAGAGCGAGGCGATCCCGCGCCCGACCACGCCGCGGGAGCTCCCACGGATGCTCAAGCAGGCGATCAAGGTGAACGCGCGCTGGAACCGGGAGACGGCCGAGATCGTCTCGCGCAGCGGAAACACGTCTGCGACCGCGCAGCTACGAAGCCTCTACGCCCAGGACGAGGCGCTCCTCCAGCGCGTCCTGACCGCTGCCGAGCAGGGTCGGTACGAGCGGCTGCCCAAGATGGGACGGTCGCTGATCGCGCTCGCCCGGGCCGAGAACAACTTCTTCGCGCGAATCGGCGC
>JBKPQP010000103.1:0-42943 GCA_046734155.1 Actinomycetota bacterium
CACTAACCGAGCCTGCCCCGCGCGATCTTCCCGGCCGCGAACGCGGACGCGAAGAACCACGGATCGTCGTCGCGGCCACGGCCCATGTGCTCGAGCGGCAGCCCCTCGCACACTTCTTGCCAACCGGAGACGTCCACCTCCTCATGCTCCTCGAGCCAGCCGGGAGCCTCGAGCCCCGCCGGCCAGGCGACCGTCCGCCGGCCAATCGCCAGCTCGAGCACCGCCCGCGTGTGGTGGGAGACGCCTCGATGCCGCTCCCGCGCGTCACGCTCCGACACTCGAACCGCCAGCACCGGCCAGCCTCCAAGGGCGCTCGCTGCATTGGCCGCGTCCGCAGCCGCCACGCCGCCGTGTCCGAGCGGCGAGGCGGTGCCGACGATTCCGGGGCCGATCGAGCAGATCGCGACGTCGAATCCCCGCGCCGCCGACCAGGCCAGCGCCGACGCCACGCCGACCGCCTGCGCGTCGCCGCCGACGCAGGCGCCCGCCGCGATCGCCGTCTCGACCAAGCCCCGTTCCTTCAACGCACGTACGGAATCCGACAGTGAAACGGGCAAGGCGCCACCGGCGAGCTGGACGTACGTGACGCGAACGCCCTCGCCCACGCCGGCAACTGCAGGCACGACCTGCGAGTGCAGCGAGCAGCACACGACAGGCATCCCGTCCAGGCGTTCGGCCAGCTCTCCGTCCTCCTCGACGAAGCGCACAGCCGCCTGGACGGGGGTATACGGGAGCGTCATCACGTGCGCTTCGGGCGCTGCGCCGAGCCCGAGCCCTCGCGTCAGGTTCGCGTGCAGAACGTCGAAGCCGCCCGACCCGAGCCCGAGCTCGCGCGCCTGCACGTTGACAAGTACGTCGTCTCCGACTTCGACCGGACCGGTCAGCCGCGGATAGGCGACACACGACTCGCCGTCGACCTCGATCCGCGCGAGCCCGTCGAGCTCCTCGACGATCGCGGTCACAGTGCCGCGCCGCAGGCTAAGCGGCATCCGTCTCGCGGGCCACGTCCACCAGCGCGAGTGAGACGTCGACCATCCGCTCGAGGTCCGCCACCGAGATGCGCTCCTCCGGCGTGTGGATGTCGAGCATGCCGTTCGAGAGGTTGACGCAGGCGAGGCCGCGCTCGTTGAAGACATTGGCGTCCGCCCCGCCGCCGCTGAGCTTGAACGACGGCTCGAATCCCGACCGCTCGAGCGCGGAAGCCGCGATCCGGACCACCTCGTCGTCGCGCTTGAAGCGATAGCCGCTGTAGCTCTTGTGCACCTCGGTCTCGACCTGGCAGTCCTCGAGGCTCGCGGCGAACGTGATCGACTCGAGCATCTCGCGGACGAGATCGGCGAGCTTCTGCTGATCGTGCGAGCGGACGTCTGTGAGGAACGTGCACCACTCGGGGACGATGTTGCCCGCCGTTCCACCCGTGATCACACCGACATTCGCGGTCGTCTCGTCGTCCACGCGTCCCAGCTCGAAGTCCGAGATCGCCTTTGCCGCGGCCGCGATCGCCGAGCGGCCTTCCTCCGGGTACATGCCCCCGTGCGCGGCGCGCCCGTGCAGCTTGACCTTCATCGAATGCGAGTACGGCGCGCCGAGAATGACCTCGCCGATCGGTGCGGCCTGGTCGTAGACGTACCCGAGACGCGCGTCCAATCGGTCGTGATCGAACGCCGCCGCGCCGTAGAGACCGACCTCCTCCATCGGGGTGAAGAGCAGCTCGAGCCCGCCGTGCGGCCGGTTCTCGGACAGGAGACGGCGGGTCGCCTCGAGCATCACGGCGACCGCAGACTTGTTGTCGGCGCCGAGGATCGTGCCCGCAGCGTTGCGGATGACGCCGTCCTCGAGCACCGGCTCGATCCCGGCCGTGGGCGGCACGGTGTCGAGGTGCGCGCACAGAAAAAGGGGCGTCCCGCCGTCGGTCCCTTCAACGCGGGCGTAGAGGTTTCCGGCATTGGAGCCGATCTTCTCGCCCGCGTCGTCCTCGTCAACGTCGAGGCCGAGATCGCGCATGTATGCGGCAACGACATCTGCGACGGCACGCTCGTCCCCGGGCGGGCTCGGGAGCGCGGCCAGCTCCGTGAAGAGCGAGACGACGTCGTCGTGCGCCACGCCGCGATCTTAGGTCGGACTACGCGGTCGTGGCGGCGGGCACCGCTGCTCGGTCCGCGGCGCGTGCGGCCGCGGCTCCGACGAACTCGCGGAAGAGCGGCGCGGGTCGCGTGGGCCGTGATTTGAACTCGGGGTGGAACTGGCTTGCGACGAACCACGGGTGATCGGGCAGCTCGATGATCTCCACGAGGCGCCCGCCCTGGAACGTGCCAGAGATGACGAGGCCGGCCCGCACGAGCTGGTCGCGGAAGTCGTTGTTGACCTCGTAGCGGTGCCGGTGACGCTCGAGCACGATCGCCTGGCCTCCGTACGTCTCACGTGTCCGCGTCCCTTCCGCAAGCTCGACCGCCTGCGCGCCGAGGCGCATCGTGCCGCCGAGGTCTTCGATCTCCTTCTGCTCCGGGAGGAGGTCGATCACTGGATACGGCGTCTCGGGATCCATCTCCGTGGAGTTGGCGCCGTCGAGGCCGACTACGTGCCGCGCGAACTCCGAGATCGCGACATGCATCCCGAGGCAGATCCCGAGATACGGAATTCCACGCTCGCGGGCGACGCGGCAGGCGAGGATCTTCCCCTCCCATCCTCGCGACCCGAAGCCGCCGGGAACGAGCACCCCGTCGACGCCCTCGAGCTCTGCCTCCGCCTCCTCGAGCGACATCCCTTCGGCGTCGATCCAGCTGACGCGGATCCCGCATCCATGGTGGATCCCCGCGTGCTTCAGAGCTTCGTGGACGGACAGGTACGCGTCATGGAGCTTGACGTACTTGCCGACGAGGCCGATGTTGACCTCGCCGCGGCGTTCCGCGATGCGCTCGGTGAGCTCGGCCCATTCGCCGAGCTCGGCGGGCCGCGTCTCGAGCCCGAGCTTCTCGCACACCATCTCGTCGAGCCCTTCGGCCTGGAGCTCCTGCGGGACGAAGTAGACGTCCGGCACGTCGCGGTTGACGACGACCGCTTGCGGCTCGAGATCGGCGAACATCGCGATCTTGTCGCGGACGTCGACTGCGAGCTCGTCCTTCGTGCGGCAAACGACGATGTCGGGATGGATACCGATGCGTCGGAGCTCGTTGACAGAGTGCTGCGTCGGCTTGGTCTTCAGCTCACCGGCGGAGTCGACGAACGGCACGTACGTCACGTGTAGGTAGAGCACGTTCTCAGGGCCGGCCTCGCGCCGGAACTGACGGATCGCCTCCAGGAACGGCAGCGATTCGATGTCGCCCACCGTCCCGCCCACCTCGCTGATCACCACGTCGGTCGGCGTCGCGTCGGACGCGCGGCGGATTCGCTCCTTGATCTCGTTCGTAATGTGCGGGATCACCTGGACGGTCGAACCGAGGTATTCGCCCTTGCGTTCCTTGCGCAGCACCGCGTACCAAACCGAGCCCGAGGTGTGGTTCGCGTTGCGCGAGAGGTTCTCGTCGACGAAACGCTCGTAGTGGCCGATGTCCAGGTCGGTCTCGGCGCCGTCCTCGGTCACGAACACCTCGCCGTGCTGGAACGGGCTCATCGTTCCAGGGTCGACGTTGATGTACGGGTCGAACTTCTGCACCTGCACGCTCAGGCCGCGCGACTTCAGGAGACGCCCGAGCGACGCTGCAGTGATGCCCTTCCCGAGGGACGAGACGACCCCGCCTGTGACGAAGACGTACTTCGTCGGTGTCACGCAGGCCGCCCCAGGCGGTCGAGCGTGCGGAGGCCCGGCGTGCGCTCGATCAGCTCGCCGAGAGAGCGACGTTCACCGAGGAGGGTCAGCCCTGCCAGCGCCCCGATCGCCAGCCAGCGGCTTCGTCCCGTGAGTCGACTCACGGAACTCAAGCCTAGCATCGCGCCCAGCGCGTTCGATCCGGCGTCTCCGAGCATCACCTTCTCGCGGAGATCGTATGGCAGCAGGAAGACGGCGCTTCGGACGGGCGCTCCGACGACGAGCGCGCCCGCGAGGTAGGCCTTGAGCGCGCGGCCCGGCCGGGTGTCGAGCTGGTTCAAGAAGTTGGCGCCGAGCCCGACTAGGAGTGCGCCGGAGAGCTTGCGGGTGGCGAGCAGGCCGACGAGCGGGATGCCGACGAGCTTGAGGACGCCCGTGGTGCGACCGGCGCGTAGGTGGGCGGCGAACCCGCGCTCGTACCCGCCGTAGATGTCGTCCATGAGCCCGATTGCCGCCACCGGTGCGACGCGAGGATCGGCAGCGCCCAGGACCCAGCCCACGATCGGGAGCCGAAGCCCGCGATAGTTGATGGCGAGCGGACCGAAGGCGAGCAAGAGATGGACGAGCTGCCGGCCCCGGTGCAGGAACCCGTGAAGGTCGCGCCCTGTCGCGCGATGCCGCAGATCGAGTTCGACCTCCTCGACCGTCAGGCCGGCGCGGACAGCGTCCACGGTCATCCGCGCCTCGCATCCTGCGAAGCCCGGCGTGAGCGGGAACGTGGCCGAGCGCGCGGCCTGGGAGAGGCTGCGCTGCCCCGAGATCGGTTCGCGCGTCTCGAGCCCGGACGTGACGCGAATCAGTGCACGCGCGGTCCGCTTCACGATCCCGAAACCGCCGCCCTCCTTCCGGGCGAACGCCGCAATCGCGAGATCTGCATCGCTCTGCACGAGCGGACGGAGATCGCCTTTTAGATCGGCGTCGCACAGCAGGAGTGGTCCGTGCGGGGCCGCGCGCTCGCCAAGCGTCAAAGCATGTCCCTTGCCGCCGTGGCGCAGGCGAATGACCCGCGCGCCGGCGATTTCGGCCGCGGTGGCAGTTCCGTCGCGCGAACCGTCGTCGACCACGATCACCTCCGCGTCGCCAAACTCGTCGCGAAGGCCCGTCACGGTCGCCGCGATCGTAGCCTCCTCGTCGCGGGCGGCGATGAGGACCGCTACGGGCTCAGCCACTCGGCTGCGCCTCGATCGGCGGGACGATCCCGTCGTCGGCGCCGGCCTTGAGGCCGTAGTTCCCAGTCGAGCCCCCTGCGAGGAGCAGCGCAAGCGCCAGTCGTCCGGCGGGAGCGTCGATGTCGTCCACGGTCGACATCCCGTTCTGCCCCCAGGTGGGGACGGCTGAGCGGCTGACGCCCGACGGCTCGACTCCGACCGCAGGGACCGCGGCGTCGCCCAGGCCCGCGTAGACCCCCGAGAGGAACGTCGCCGTCGGACCGCTCTGTGGGCTTACCGTCCGCGCGACGACAACGCCGTCCACCGGCTTGCGGAAGCTCCCGGCCTTCTCCTCGACGAGCTGCGACGTGAGGGCGTCCCAGGCGGGCGTGTCGCCGCCGTTGACCAGCTCGTGCGCGAACTCGCGTCCGAGGTCGTCGAGGCCGGACGTCCTGTACTGGGCCAGGTCGCCGTCGAGGTGCCCGTCCAGGTTCGTCGGGTCGATCGGAACCTTCAGCGCGCGCAGGCGCATCGGCGCGGGACCGCCGGCGTCCGCGACCGCCTGCTCGATCTCTTGCATCACACCCGGGTCGACCGGCCCGACGAACAGGACCGCGACGCGCTTCCCGTGGAGCCGGTCCGCGATCAGCATCGGGTATGCGTTCTTGATGAAGGCGCGCAGGGCCGTGTGCTCGCGCGAGACCTTGGCGCGCCCCTCGCTCGCGGCGTCGAGCTGCGCCTGGAGCCGGTTGACGTCGCTTTTCAGGGCCTGCTTCTCGGCGTCGTCGACCTTTCCGCTCATTGCGACGCCGACGAGGATGCCGATCACTAGCGCGACGAAGACGGCGGCGAGGGATGCAACGTGGTAGCGGAGGTCGAACATGGGCGTCTACAGAGTGGCAGCAGTCTGGCAAAGGGCGTGCAGTCGGGCGAGCGCCTGCCGGGGCAACGGGCGCAGCCCCTCGAGGATCGCCCGCGCGCCGGGGGCTTCGATCCTCAGGGTGGCGCGCGTCATGCCCTCGGCGGCCGGCTCGAGGAGGAGCTCGGCCGTGAAGCGCTGCTGGACGTCGTGCCACGCGAGGCGGCGCTCGGGCTCGACCGCCGTGAGGACGACGATGCCCTCCGACTCGGGCCGCCGCAGCAGGCCGATGGAGCCCCCGCGGACGACGTGCCAGCGGGCGCCTTCGGCGAGGCCGCGCCGGTCGGGGCGGATGGACGCGTAGGCCGGCCACCAGTCGGCGAGGTGCTCTGGCTCGGCGAGGAGCGCCCAGACGTCGGGTCTGGTCGCGACGAGCTCGGTCTCGGCCTCGATGCGCACGGGTCTGTGATTGTCACGATTTCGGCGTGGCCGGGGACACGGTTCGGCCCGACGGTCGGGGGTTCGGGTCCTAAACGACGTGACCGCCTAACGGAGGCCGACCAATTCCAGGAGCCGCGTTCCGAGCAGGTCGATCAGCTCGCGGAGGTCCGGCGAGACGAGCACGGCGACCACGATCGCGCCGAGGCCCGCAGCGATGAATGCCACTAGCGGCCAGACTCCGACCTGGCGGCTCACGAGCCGCGAGACGCCCTTCGCGTCGACGAGCAGCTCCCCCACTC
The DNA here is from genome assembly GCA_046734155.1 of Actinomycetota bacterium. Lineage (GTDB taxonomy): Bacteria > Actinomycetota > Thermoleophilia > Gaiellales > Gaiellaceae > VAXT01. The sequence continues at coordinate 6,553 of JBKPQP010000103.1, forward strand.
TGAGCCGGGTGAGGAACGTCGACGACATCCCGGCTCGGTTCCGCTCGAGGAACTCGATCATGTTGAAGTGCGTGCCGACGGCGACGATCAGCTCCGCGCCCTTCTCGTATGCCAGCAGAAGCGCCACGTCCTCGCTGATTCCCGCGGCCGGCACCACGACGTAGTCGACGCCGAGTCGCTCCGCCCGCTCAGCCCCGGGCGCTTCGCCCGCCTCGTAGGCGTGGATCAGGATCTCCGCCCCGCTCCTCAGTGCGGGGTCCGAGACCGAGTCCATGTCCCCGACGATCACGTCCGGCCGGTACCCCGCGTCGAGCAGCGCGTCCGCGCCACCGTCGACCGCGATCAGAACCGGTTTGAAGTCGCGGATGTAAGGCCGCACGATCTTCAGGTCGCGCTTGTGGCCCGGCCCGCGGGCAACGACGAGTGCGTGCCTGTCGCGGAAGCGCGTCTTGAGCGGCGGGAAGTCGATCCCCTCGGAGAGGAACCGCCCTTCCTCGCGGAGGTAGCGCATCGTGTTGTCGGCGAAGGACTCGAGTGCCTCGGTGACGCGGCTCTGCTGGTCCGCGAGCGCCGCCGCGAGCTCCTCCGCCTCCAGCGCTCGTCCCGATGCGACGCACGTGCCGTTGCGGTAGAGGCTCGAGCCGCGCACGGTCAGCAGCTCGCCCTCGTCTACGTCGTCGAACAACCGCGCCCCCTGGGCGTCGATCAGACGCACACCGCCGCGCACGAGCAGCAGCGGCCCCGGATTGGGGAAGCGTCCCGTCTGGGAGGGCGCAACGTTCACGACCACGCGCACCCCGGACTCGATCAGCTCCTCGGCGGAGACCCGGTCGAGATCGGTGTGGTCGATGATCGCGATGTCGTCCGGGCTCAGCCGGCGCGCGAGGTTCTTCGTCCGGCGGCCGAGCCGGGCCGGCCCCGTATGTTCGATGAACGTTCGCAGTGTCGTCATCGCACCGTTTGCAGGAACTCCTGGCCCCCGAGCATACGGCGGACCTCTTCCTGCCTGCCGTCCTCGTCGAGCTGCTCGATCCGCGTATGCGTGGGGTCGCCCGGAATCTTCTGGACGCTGAAGTGGCGGTCGGCGACGGTTGCGATCTGCGGCAAGTGCGTGATCGTGATCACTTGTGCCCGTTCCCCGAGCCGGCGCAACGTCTCGCCGACCGCGTGCGCTGTCTCGCCGCCGATGCCCGCGTCGATCTCGTCGAAGACCATCGTCTCCCCGCCGCCGACGGCCGCGATCGCGAGTGCGATCCGCGAGAGCTCGCCGCCCGACGCCGTCTCCGCCACGGGGGAGAACGGGAGGCCCGGGTTGGGACGGATCAGGAACTTGACGTCGTCCGCGCCGGCCACGCTCGGCGCGCGCTCTCCCAGCTCTGTCCTGAACTCGCCGTCGCCGAGCCCGACCCCGTGGAGCTCCGCCTCGACCGCGGTCGAGAACCGATCGGCCGCGCCCTTCCGATGCTTCGACAGCTGTTCGGCCAGCTTCGTCGTTCGCTTCTCGGCCTCGGCCAGCACCGCAGTCGCCGCCTCGACTGGATCGGCGCCGTCCTCGAGCGCCGCCAGCTGGGTGCGAGCATCGGCGGCTCGGGCGAGCAGTTCCGCGTAGGTCTCGCAACGGAAGCGGCGCTTCACGTCGGCAATCCGCTCCAGCTCCGCCTCGACCTGCTCGAGGCGATCGGGCTCGGCCTGCAGCGAGTCGAGGAACCGCCGCAGCTCCAACGTCGTCTCGCTCAGCCGGAGCTCGGTGTCGCGAAGCTCCGCGGCGGCCACCTCGAGCTCGGGGGCGATTCCGGCGACCTCGGCGAGAGACCGTTCGGCTCCCCCGATGAGCGCGGTTGCGCCGTCTCCTTCGTCCGGGGCCAGCGCGGAGACCGCGCGGCCGGCGGCATCCGCCAGCTCCGTGACATGCCGGAGCCGTTCCCGCTCGGCGCGCAGCGCGTCCTCAGCGTCGTCGGTCAAGCCGTCCGTGTCTTCGACGAGCGCGCGCAACTCGGCCAGCCGCGCCTCCTCGGCCGCCGCACCGCCGCTCAGCTCATCGTGCCGGCGGCGAGCAACAGCGAGCTCGCGCCACGCCGCCCGCAGCTCGGCACGTAGGCGCAGCTGCTCCTCACCGACGAACGCGTCGAGGACGTCGAGCTGATACGAGGGCCGCGCGAGCCGCCGCTGCTCGAACTGGCCGGACATCGCGATCAGCCGTTCCGCAGCCGCCGCCAGGTCCTCGCGGGCCGCGCTTCGCCCCCACGCGTATGCCCGCGTGCGGCCGTCTGCGAAGACGCGACGCGCCAGGACGAGCCCCTCCTCGTCCGCGGGCTTCAGCTCCTTGAGCGCCTCCAGCTCCTCGTCCTCCAGAAGCTCCGCGGGCACGTCGAACTCGGCTTCGACGTAGGCCTCTTCCGCGCCGGGCCCGACGAATGCCGCGTCGCCCTTCGCGCCCAACAGGAGCCCGATCGCCTGCGCGAGGATCGTCTTCCCGGCGCCGGTCTCGCCGGTTATCGCGTTCAGTCCCGATCCCGGCTCGAGGTCGGCTTCGCGGATGAGAACGAGGTTTTCGATGCGAAGCCTACGAAGCACGCTACGCGTCCGAATTGGCCGAAGGGACACCTTGACCGGTCCGACACTGCTTCCGCAACAGCTGCGTGATGAATCTGGTCAAGACGCGAATGTCTCCCGATACCTCCTGAAGAACGTCGCCTCCGGCAGGTGTGCAAGCTGCGTCCGTTCTTCGCCGAGCCTGGCGACAACCCGCTCTCCGCGCGACAGCTGCGTCACGGGATGGCCGTCGACGAGCACCAGAGCGGGCACGTCGGCGGTCCGGTTCTCGATCTCGACCTCGCTCCCGCGTGGCACGACGAGCGGCCGGGCGTGGAGCGAGTGGGCCGCGATGAAGGTCACCGTCTGGGCGTCGAGCCCCCAGACGAGCACCGGCCCGCCGTTCGAGAGGTTGTAGCCCGTCGAGCCGGACGGAGTCGAGCAGATGACGCCGTCGCAGGGAAGGACGCCGAGGTCTTCTCCGCCGATCGTCCAGCCGAGCTCGATCATGCGCCCGATGACCGAGGAGGCGACCACGACGTCGTTGACCGCGACGTGCTCACCGCCTTCCGCATCGGCCTGGAGCGTCGGTAGCTCGGCGACGAGGTATTCGCCGCGGAAAGCACGCTCCAGCCCTGTCTCGAGGTCGTCCGCCGCGATCGACGTGAGGAAGCCGACCGCGCCGTAGTTGACGCCGATCACTGGCGGCCCGGAGCCGAGGGTGCGCTTCAAGGCGCGAAGCATCGTCCCGTCGCCTCCGAGCACGACGACGAGGTCGGCCACTCCCAGGTCGCCGTCGGGCGGCCGGTCGTGCTTCTCGGCCTCGTCCTCCGGATAGACGAGCTCGACGCCGCACGTGACCGCGACTCGCTCGAGGCGCTCGAGCGCCTCCCCGATCGCCTCGCGATGACCGTGCGTGATCACGGCCGCAGTGCGAACGGGCTCAGCTGACGGCGTGTTCGATCCAGTCGTCGAGCTCATCGGGTAGCGAGGGGTCTTGGTGGTGGACGAGATGCAAGAAGAACTCCCGGTTTCCCTTCGGGCCGGGCAGGCCCGAGTCTACGAGGCCGAGCAGCTGGGCCGGCCAAGCGAGAGCGGCCTGAGCGACGTCGCGGAGCACGCGCCGGTGGATCTCCGGATCGCGGATCACGCCGCCGCGGCCGACCTCGTCGCGGCCGGCCTCGAACTGCGGCTTGACGAGGACGAGCGCCTCCCAGCCGGGCTTCGCGAGCCTCAAGGCAGGCGGCAGCGCGATGCGCACGCTGATGAACGAGACGTCGCACGTCACGAGGTCCGGGGCGAACGGAAGCTCGGTGAGCTCACGCGCGTTCGTGCGCTCGAGGACGGTCACGCGCGGATCGTTGCGCAGCCGTTCATGGAGTTGACCGCGCCCGACGTCGAGCGCGATCACACGGGCGGCGCCACGCTGGAGCAGGACGTCCGTGAAGCCGCCGGTCGAGGCCCCGACGTCGAGCGCGTCGCGCCCTGCCGGGTCGACGCCGAGCTCGTCGAGAGCGTGCGCAAGCTTCTCGCCGCCGCGCGAGACGAACCTCGGCGGTTGCTCGACGACGAGCACGGCTGACTCGTCCACCTGCTGGCCGGCCTTTTCGTAGCCGTGGACGAGCCCGGCCATGACCAGTGCCTGCGCCTGCGCGCGGCTCTCGGCGAGCCCGCGCTCGACGAGGAGGACGTCCAGGCGCTTCCGCACGGCGCTCAGGCTAGCTTGCGGTCGCGCGCCTTTTAGGCCCGGAAACGCAGAGGTCTTGCAACCATGCGCGAACCCGCTTTCCTCCATTGTCGTTCCTGCCATTGAGGTGCTAAATGCGGTGCTGGTGTGGCTGGGTGTGGCCGGGGTGTGGCCTGGAAGACGTCGTCTGGCGAGACAACAGTTCGGGGCGTGGGTCGAAGGCCGCGGCCCTTCCCAGGCCCCATAGCTCGAGCGTCCTGAGCCTATGAGTTCGCCGGCGCTCATACCAGATGCTCGATCGGATCGTGTCTCCGATGGCGAGGCTTCGATGACCGCGATCTGTGTGCCAGTGTTCGGCACTGGATGCGGGTTAGCGCGTGATCTACTTGCTCTGGCTGGTGGTTGCGGCAATCGCAGGAGCTCTCGCGTATGCGGTTGCATTCGCACAGGTCGGGTCGGCTGCCTGTTCGTTGCTTTGGCCGCACCTTTCGCATTCGCACCGATCGGGCTGGTCATGCGGTTGTTCGAGCCGTCCGAAACCGACTGCGATCCATGCGGCCTCGGTTTTGCCTCCGTTCTCGTCTTGCTCTCAGCCGCAGCGACGGTTGGTATCTGGCTCGGGGACGCCGTCGCCCTCAGCGTCCTCCATAGACGTGCTATCTCCGACTGACTCGGGATTAGCGGTTTGAGCCTGGCTGCAGCCCTTCCAGCACCCTCCGGTGACGCCGAGCGGTCGTCTTACGCTACGCCCGGTGACCGTCGCCGGCTAGTCGCTCTTTCGGCCATGGCCCGTAACGTCTGCGCCGCCTCCTCGTGTGCGACACTCGTGAGCGCGGCGAGGCCCGCGGCGGCCAGCGCGGCTTCGTCGATCGTCGCATGTGGGTCCTCTTCGAGGTAGCGCAGGAGCCAGCGGGCCGCGACCCGCGGGTGTCGGCGGGGATCCTTCCGGGCGACGAGCACGGTTAGTTCGAGCGCGTCGGCGAGGCTGAGTTGCGGCAGGTCTTTCGCGGCGGCTACGCCATGAGCACGTTGCGGCGCTTCAGCGCCCGTTGGAAGCTCACATAGGGATGACCGGCCGCGCCCGAAGTTCCTCCTTCTGGGGCACCGGGCGCCTACCTGATCAAGAAGCGCATTAGTCGCGCCGATGGAGGGGCGTGAGAATGAGGTTCCCGACCACGCGCTCACGTCGGCTAACCCTTGCAGCCATCGCCTGGTCAGGTCTTCTGCTTGCCGCCAGCACGTTGGCCATCGCGATGGCCGCTCCCTCTGCCCCCGTGCGCACTCCGCAGGTTGTCCGCGGCGCGAGCGCGCCGTCTCTCTCATCTATCGGGATCGAGCGCCCCAGCGTCCCCAATCTCGATGGTGTGACTTCGGCAAGCCATGAGGATCGGCGCCTCGGGAGAATCGTCACCAGCCTCGCCCACCGGAGGACGAAGGTCTACTGCTATTCGAGCGCCGATTGGAACAGCGCACCCGGCTCGCTTGGCCCGTGGCGGGCTTTCACCCGCTATCAAACTAAGCCGAAGCCGACTTTGGTTCTCATTTCGCCTGAGATCTGCACGGAGCTGACAACGCTGGCGGAGTCTCGTACACCCGTTTGGCGCGACGAATGGCCCGATGCTCTGGCGCGTTCCGTAGGTTCGCTAGCGCACGAAGCCGCACACGTCTCGGGAATCAGGGACGAGGCGAAGGCTGATTGCTACGCGCTCCAGTGGATCGGCCGCGCCGCCCGCATGTTGCGCCGAACTCGTAGGGAGGGCGCCTTTCTGGCGACGATCTACTTGAAGCACTGGCGCCCATGGCTCCGGCCTCCCTATGTCTCTCGCGAGTGCCGCAGCGGTGGCAAACTCGACCTGCACCCCCAGAGTTCGCGTTGGCCCTAACAAGTTCTTGAGAAGCTCGACTCCCTCCTGGCGAGGGGGGAAGCCGCTCGAGGCGTCCGAGGGTTCGACCGCGCCACCGGCCCGGCTTATGGTGGCCTCATGACCTACTACCCGGACCTGGGCACTTGTGATTATTTCCGCCCGGTTATCGATACGCCCTTGCTCGCAGTCGGCTGGCTTGAGTTCGGCCGCCCGGTTCCCACCGGTCAGGTGTCTGAACCGGCTTTAGAGCGGTTGCGAGAGTTGTTGCGCGAGCCCTGGGGTCCGATAGCTCTTGCGGGATTTCACGTGTGCGACTTCTGCATCAGAAACCACGGGGAGCTCCAGCCCGGCAGCAACCGGCATGCTGTCGGGTCTACGAATGTGTTCGTGCCAGGCGACACCAAGGTCTACGTGGCGCCCGAAATGATCCTGCACTACATCGACGAGCATGGGTATACGCCGCCAACGGAGTTCGAGCAGGCAGTACTCGCCTGTCCCCCGATGCGGTCCCGCGAATATCTGAGGGCGATCAGCGAGCTTGGTCTTGCTGATGGCCGGTAGCCGAGCTCGAAGACGGGACGCACCCGTCCGGGTGATCTCCGCCGACGTAGTGCGACCGATACGAGCTGCATGCGCACAACCCCGACGGTCGGACTCGTTACTGCGCTGCTCGTGATCGTCAGCGCCACCCTCGGCGCGGGTTCGGGCCACGCACAGCCCTCGTCTTCGACATGCGCCCAGGGCGGGGACGGGAGCGGAGGGAACTTCACCGCCCATGCCGGGCTCGGGGTTCGCGTGCGCACGCTCAGGTTCGACGGTGTCGAAGCGACGATCAAGCCGCTGCGGGGCGCCTCCGGCCTCAGCGGCTGCGAGCGGCTCGGCGGACTGGTCGGAATCGGGTCGACGGCACAGGGGACATACCTGGTACTCGACCTGTACGCCCAGGCTCGACTCCCCAACGGGTTCGTCTCGCACTACCAATGGGCGAAGGGCGGCCCTTACTACTACGTCGCCCCGGCCCACGTGACCGGCCTCCCCTCAACCGCCGGGCACGCACACACGTTGCGCATCAGCAGGCTTCCAACGTCGAACAGATGGCTCCTCGAAGTCGACAAGCACACGGTCGATTACATCGACCTTCCCGGCTCGAACCGGGGACTGCCGATGCCGAGGGCGCTGCTCTACGCCAGCAACCGGGACGGAAACCTCAACCGCGGCTCATTCCGCTTCACCAACGTCCGCGCCTTGCCGGCTGGAGGGCGCACCTGGGAGCGTTTCCCGCACGGCAAGACGTGGTTGTACACCGACCATCCCAAGTACACGTACGTCGGCCTGGGCACAACCAGCTTCATCGCGAAGAGCCGCTGACCATTGAGAAAAGGCGTCCAGATCCCTGGGCGAACCCGTCTCCGCTCATCTAGGCCCTTGCCTTGCGATGACGTTCTCGACGCTGCTCCCTGAAGATCACGCCGCACGACCGCCCGCACGTTCTCTGCGCTCCATACGTAGGGCGATAGCGGCCCCCCGCAGACCTCACAGACGCGAGGCCGACGCCGCCGCCCCGGCGGCCGCCCCTGGCGCGAAAGCCCCGCACAGCCGGGCTTTCGGTTCGCGCTAGGGGCGGTGGACGAGGTTCGTGCTCCTCGTCCGTGCTGCTCGTTTGCCGCGTCGGCCCCGAACATGCGGCGGCTCTCACGAGGCTAGCTTCGGTCGGCGAAGCTCCCCAGGTGCAGCTTCCTCGCGGTCTCCGGCAGCTGCTCGATGCCCTCGCTGAAGCGCCCCACGTGCTGCTTGCCTGGGGTGTGAGGCAGCCGCTCCAAGCCCTCACCAAAGCGCCCGACATGCCGCTTTCGTGCGGTCTGCGGTAGCTGCTCGATACCCTCGCTGAAGCGTCCAACGTGTCGCAGATCTGCGTTCTCGCGCGGCTGCTCGACGCCGACGACGATGCCTCTGCCGGGACGGTCGTCAGGAGCGATCTCGTATGCCGCTTGCCCGCTCACGCGACCTCCTTTCCTAATACATCGTAGTACGATGATCGTACCACGATGTAACGGCGCGGGGAGCGAGCAACAGGACTCTTCGGAGGCCCGTTCACTCTCGTGGTGTGGCCCCGATGAGGCCCAGAACGACCCTTGCGAGCGAACGTCCCTGCAAATCAGACAACCCGCCCTTTTAGGCCCGAAAGGAGCTCGTCGAGTAGAGACGTGTCCGCCGAGATCGCGTCGAGCTGGATGCGCGCCCTACCCTCGAGCTCGTCAGCGAGCTCGTGCGCTCCGTCGCGGCCGAGCTCGGCCGCGAGTCCGTCTCCGTCGAGCACGTCGTCGACAACCTGGTAGAGCAGACCGAACTCCGAGGCGAAGCTCCGCCATGGCGCTCGCTCAGCCTCGGGAACGTCCGCGACCGCCAGAGCACTTCCGACAGCGGCCTCGAAGAGCCGGCCCGTCTTCAGCGAGTGCCGGCGCGCGAGGTCGTCGTCGTCGCCGCGCACGTCGTCGAACTGGCCCCCGATCATCCCGATCGCTGCGCGCGAGAGCTCGTGTGCGACCGCCGTCGTCGGGTACGAGAGTGCGAGCTCGAACGCCTGTGCGAGGAGCGCGTCGCCATTGAGGATGGCCGTCGCTTCGTCGAACTGCACGTGCGACGTCGCGCGCCCCCGCCGCAGCTCGTCGTCGTCGAGCGCGGGCAGGTCGTCGTGGACCATGCCGAACGTGTGCACCAGCTCGATCGCCGCTGCCGCAGGCAGGAGCTCCTCCTGGCTCGCACCAACGGCCTCTCCGGTCGCGAGGCAGAGCACCGGACGAATCCGCTTGCCGCCTCCGTCGAGGCTGTAACGCATCGCGTCGACCAGCTCACCCAGCTCGTCAGCGAAGCGAAGTTCCGCGAGGTAGGCCTCGAGGAGGTCTCGATGGGCAGCGAGGCTACTGGGCGGCATCGCGGCGGGCCTGCTCGAGCTCGGCCTCGACCTGCTTCGCGATGTCGGCGAGCTCGGCGAGGATGTCGATCGCCTGGTCGGGATCCGCCGTCGACTCGAGCCGCTCGCGCGTCTTCTCGAGCCGCTCGAGGAGCTCCTCGGCGCGCTTGAGGGCCTCTTCCGCCGAGCTCACGCGACCTGCTCCCGTGCAATTCGCCCGAGGATCCCGTTCACGAGCCGCCCCGCCTCGTCGGACGCATAGCGCTTCGCCAATGTGACCGCCTCGTCGATCGCAACCTCGACCGGCACCTCGCCGCGATCGAGCTCGAAGATCCCGATGCGCAGGACGTTCCGCTCGAGAGCGCCCAACCGGTCCGCCGGCCAGCCCTCGGATGCCGCGGAGAGCCTCGCGTCCAGCTCGTCCGCCTGCGCCACGACGGCCTCGGCGAGCTCGCGCGCAAACGGATCGACCTCGCCTTCGTACAGCGAGGCCAGCGGTTGTCCGGTCACGTCCCACTGGTAGAGGAGGAAGAGCGCGGTGCGGCGGGCTGCCCGTCGACCCGCCATCAGCCGGCGAGCGCGGGCAAACGGCGGCCCGCCTCCTCGAGGAAGCTCGTCGAGTACCGGCCCGCCGCGAACTCCTCAGTGCGAAGCACGTCACGCGCCGCGGGCGCCGTCGTCGGCACGCCCACGAGCTCGAGCTCGGCCAGCGCCCTTAGCGCTCGGTCGATAGCCGACGGACGATCGGCGTCATGGACGATCACCTTTGCGAGCAGCGAGTCGTAGTTCGGCGGGATCACGGAGCCGTCCTCGATGTGCGTGTCGACGCGGACGCCGGGCCCGAGCGGCGGCCGGAAGCGCTCGATCCGTCCCGGGACGGGCATGAACTCGCGGGCTGGATCCTCGGCGTTGATGCGGACCTCGATCGCGTGGCCGCTTCGCTCGGCACGGCCGGTCGTGGACAGGCGTTCGCCAGCGGCGACGCGTAGCTGTTGCCGGACGAGGTCGATCCCGGTCACGAGCTCGCTGACGGGATGCTCGACCTGGAGCCGGGCGTTGAGCTCGATGAAGTAGAAGGAGCGGTCCGGCCCGAGCAGGAACTCGAACGTGCCGGCGTTCTTGTAGTCGACCGCGCGAACCGCGCGCTCGGCGGCATCTTCCATCTGTGCGCGCGTCTCCTCGTTCAGAGCGGGTGACGGCGATTCCTCGATCAACTTCTGGTGGCGACGCTGGATCGAGCATTCGCGCTCGCCGAGCGTGAGCACGCCGCCTTGTCCGTCGGCGAGCACCTGGATCTCGACGTGTCGCGCGGGGACGATTGCCTTCTCGAGGTAGAGACCCGGCTCGCCGAAAGCGGCTTGGGCCTCGGCCGCGGCGGTCTGGAATGCGCCTTCGAGCTCGTCCGGATCTCGAACAGTGCGCATGCCCTTGCCGCCCCCGCCGGCGACAGCCTTGAGCAGGACCGGATAGCCGGCCTCCTCGGCGGCGTCGCGCGCCTCTTCGAGCGTCGCCGCCCCCTCCGTCCCGGGGACAACCGGGACTCCAGCGGCGACCATCTCCTGCTTCGCGGCCGCCTTGTCGCCCATGCGCGCCATCGTCTCGGCGGTCGGCCCGACGAAGACGAGGTCGTTGTCGAGGCAGGCTTCTGCGAAGGCGGGGTTCTCGGAGAGGAAGCCGTAGCCGGGGTGGATCGCCTCGCAGCGCGTCGTCGTCGCTGCGGCGATCACGGACGGGATGCGCAGGTAGCTTTCGTTCGGCGGAGCCGGGCCGATGCAGACTGCGCGGTCGGCGAGTCGTGTGTGGAGCGCACCCTCGTCCGCCGTGGAGTAGACGGCGACGGCCTCGATGCTGAGCTCATGGAGGGCGCGGATCACGCGGACCGCGATCTCGCCTCGGTTCGCGATCAGGACCCGGTTGAACACCTAGAGGGCGTCCAGGGGCCGAGCGAGCACCGGTTCGAGGTCGAACAGGACCTGGCCGTACTCGACGGGCTGCCCGTTCTGAACGTGGATCGTCCGAACGACGCCTTCGATCTCCGCTTTGACCTCGTTCATCAGCTTCATGGCCTCGAGGATGCACAGCGTCTGGCCGGGCGCGACGGCGTCGCCTTCCTCCACGAACGGCGGCGCACCCGGCTGAGGAGCTCGGTAGAAGTTTCCGACCATCGGCGCCTCGATCCGGATCATCCCGTCGTCGGGCGGCGTTTCGTCGGCTTCGGGCCCGAGCGACATCTCCTGCGACAGCGACTCTCCGGCCTGCACCCGCGAGGCCGCTTCGGTCTGAGCCGGTTCCTCGGTGCGACGCACGGACACCCTCGTCCCCTCTTCTTCGACCGCGATCTCGGCGATGCCCGTCTCCTGGACGATCCGCACGACCTCGCGGATGCGCTCGGCCCGCGTCTGGTCGACCCCGCCGCCGAGCAGCGACTCCTCGCCGCTCGACCGGTCACGAATCGCGCGCAGGAGCGGCTCGGCCTCCTCACCGAAGAGCGCGAGCAGCAGAAGCTCCTCCTCGCTCGCCGCGAGCCCCTTCGCCTCGTCGCGCACGTCGTCGAGCACGATCGGCTCGTCGTCGGACTCGCCGTCGCCGGCGACGAGGGCCACCGCCCGCTGAATGGTCGGGTCGATCTCGCCAGGAGGAGTTCCGAAGCGCCCCTCGAGCAGGTCGCGGAGCTCGTCGACGACGGTCTGGTAGCGCGTCGCTGAGAGGACGTGGACGATCGCCTGCGAGGCGAGGATCTGGCCGATCGGAGCGGCCAGCGGAGGCGACCCGGACTCGCCGCGGATGACGACGAGCTCGTCGAGCACCTCGTCCAGCCGGTCGGTCGCGCCGTGCGCGCGCAGTCGCGCGTCGATCGACGCAACGAGGCCGGCCGGGAGCTCGTGCTGCGCTGCCCGGACCGCGATGCGCGGCGCGAGTGGCGGCACCGGGTCGTCGCCCATGAACTCGTCGACGAGCTCGGCCGCGTGCCACAGAGCAGCGGCGTCGACGCCGGTGTTCATGCCCGCGCCGCTGAGCGCGCTCGCCAACGCCTCGCCCGAGACGCGGTGAAGGATCAGCGCGATCGGGTAGACGGCGCAGGCCACCAGGTCGGCCCCGGCGCGCGCAGCCTCGAGTGCCGCCGCCAGGCCACTGCCGCCGGCGCCCTGGCAGTAGAGGCCGACTGGGAGACCACTCCCTTCCGCGAGCGTTGCGACAAGCTCATTGGCGCGATACGGCTCGAGCGCGCTCGACGGGTCGTGAAGCAGCACGCGTGCCGCCCCGAGCTCCGGGAGCTTCTTCGCCTGCTCGACGAGCTGTTCCGTCTCGCCGCCCTGCCCGGGGCTGTAGATCAGGCCCGCGTCGAATTCGCGCTCGGCGGCGACGATCGCCTCGCCGGCCTCGCGCAGGTTCGAGACGTCGTTCAACGGGTCTTCGAGCCGAAAGACGTCGATGCCGCTCTCGGCCGCGCTGGCCACGAAGCGGCGTGCGAAGTCGCCCCCGACCGGGCGCGACCCGACGAGGAAACGACCACGAAGAGCCATCGCAAGCGGTGTCGTCGTCCTCGCCTTGAGCGCGCGGATCCGTTCCCAGGGGCTCTCGACGCCCTTCCGGACCGCACTGTCGAAGACCCCGCCGCCGGAAACCTCAAGGTACGCGAACCCGACGCCGTCGAGCAGCTCGGCAAGACGGAGCAGGTCGGCAGTCGGCATCCGCCCGGCCAGCGGCTCCTGGCTGAGCAGCCGAATCGTCGTGTCCACGAGCGCGGGCACGGAGAGAGGGTAACGCGCTATCTAGGCGCGGGAGATGTAACGCCCCTCGCGAGGGTCGACCTTGATCCGATCGCCCGTGTTCACGAAGAGCGGCACCTGAACGGTCGCGCCAGTCTCGAGCTTCGCCGGCTTCGTCACGTTCGAGACGGTGTCGCCCTTCACGCCAGGCTCGGTCTCTGCGACCGTCAGCTCGATCGACGACGGCAGCTGCAACCCCGAGGGCTTACCGTCCACGGTCAACACTTGGACCTGCGTCGACGGCGGGATGAACTCCAGGTCCTCGGCAACCGACGAGCGTGGCAGCGAGAACTGCTCGTAGGTGTCGTCCTCCATGAAGACGACGTCGTCGCCGGAGTCGTAGAGGTACTGCGCGCTCTTGACCTCGGTGTGCATCCGTTGAAACTTCTCGCCGGCGCGGAACGTGCGGTCGACCACGGCACCCGTGCCGAGGTTCTTCACCTTCGTGCGTACGAACGCGCCGCCCTTGCCGGGCTTCACGTGCTGGAACTCGACGATGCGCCAGACGCCGCCGTCGATCTCGATGTGCATGCCGTTCTTGAACTGGTTCGTGTTGACGGTCTCGGCCACGCCGGAAATCTAGTCGAGAGTCACCAGGTCTTTTGTGAACGTGGTCAGGACCTCCGGCTCGCCGTCGGTGACGATGACGAGGTCCTCGATCCGGATGCCGCCGAGACCGGACAGGTAGATGCCCGGCTCGACGGTCACGACGTTGCCGGCTTCGAGCACGCTCCTCGATTCCTGGGCCAGCCGCGGATCCTCGTGGACGACGAGGCCGACGCCGTGTCCGAGGCCGTGGCCGAACGCGTCTCCGAACCCGGCTGCGACGATGCGGTCGCGCGCGGCGGAGTCGACTCCCGGCCCGGAGGCGCCGGGGCGAACCGCGTCGAGCCCCGCGAGTTGCGCGTCGAGGCAGACCTCGTAGGCTCGCTTGAGCTCGTCCGGGAGCGGCCCGGTGGCGAATGTGCGCGTGCAGTCGGAGCAGTAGCCGTCGACGACGCACCCCGCGTCGACGATCAGGGTCTCGCCGGGCCCGAGTCGCCGCTCGCTGAGCTCGGTGTGCGGCTTCGCCGAGTTCGGCCCGGAGGCCATCGTCACCGGGAACGAGACGCTCTCCGCGCTCGCATCGTGGAGGAACTGCTCGAAGCGCCACGCGAGCTCGCGCTCGGTGCGGCCGAGTACATCGCCCTCGTCGGCGAAGCGTTCGAAGGCGGTGCTGGCGATCTCGGCCGCTTTCCGAATCGCGTCGAGCTCGTCCTCGTCCTTGATCGCGCGCAGCTCCTCCACGAGCCCGTAGCGCGGGACCGGTTCGATTCCGCCCGCGTGGAGGCGCGAGTACCGCTCGAAGCTGAGCGACGTCGCCTCGAAGCCGATCGTTCCGGACAGCTGCTCGGAGAGCGTCTGATACAGGTCGCGCTTAGCGTCGACTAGCTCGACGCCTTCGATCGCGCGAGCCGTCTCCGCGTAGCGGAAGTCGGTGTAGAGCCGCAGCCGGTCGGGCTCGACGAAGAGCGCCGCGTTCGAGCTCACGAGGCCGCAGAGGTAGCGGACGTTGGCGGGGTTCGAGACGAGGAGCGGCTCCTCGAGGCGTTCCCGGAGCCTGTCGACACGGCGGTTCACGCGACGCTGCCGAGGAACTCGAGCGCCTCCCGGTAGCCGGCGGGACCCCGGCCGAGGATCCGCTTCGTCGCGAGCGGCGCGATCACCGAGACGTGCCGCCATTCCTCTGGGCGCTCCTCAGGGTTCGAGAGGTGCACCTCGACGATCGGCCCGACGAACAGCTCGAGCGCGTCGTGGATCGCGTAGCTGTAATGGCTCCAGGCGCCCGGGTTGACGATCACGCCGTCGGCCCAGTCGAGGGAGTCGTGGCAGAACTTGACGTAGTCGCCCTCGTTGTTCGTCTGGCGGCAGCGGACGGTGTGGCCGAGCTCGTCTGCCCACGCCTCGATCTGTTGCTCGAGCTCGTGAAGCGAGCGGCCGCCGTAGATCCTGGGGTCGCGCCGTTGGAGCACATCGAAGTTCACGCCGTTGAGAACGTCCACGCGCACGGCGGGAGCCTAGTCGGCGATCAGCTCGTCGAGCGCGCCCCGCACGTCCGCCTCCGGAACCTCGGTCACGAAACCGCCCTCGTCGCCGAGCAGCACGAGGCGGAGCCGACCCTTCTTGTCACGAAGAAGCGCCTCCCAGGCGCGCTCGCCATCCACGCGGACGGGCTCGGGCGCGAGCAACTCCTCGACGACATCCGTGGGCCGGCCCGAGAGCCGAAGCGCCGCGAGCAGGCCGAGCGCGACGGCATCGCCGTGTCGCAGCTCGTATCCAGAGCCCGCCTCGAGCGCATGGGCGAACGTGTGCCCAAGGTTGAGGATCGCCCGCCGCCCCTCGCGCTCGTAGGGGTCGGACAGCACGACGGCCGTCTTGAAAGCAGCGCAGCCCCGGATCATCTCGTCCTCCGGCAGCGCCCACAGCTCCTCTCCGGCGAGCAGCCCGGTCTTCAGGACCTCGGCCATACCGGCGCGACGTTCCTCGGCCGGCAACGTGGCGAGGAAGCGAGGGTCGATGCGGATCTCCCACGGGAAGTGGAACGCGCCGGCAAGGTTCTTACCCTGCTCGGTGTTGATGCCCGTCTTGCCCCCGATCGCGGCATCGACCATCCCGACCAGCGTCGTCGGCACCGCAACCCAGTGGACGCCGCGGAGAAACGTCGCCGCGGTGAAGCCCGCAACGTCGGTCGTCGATCCCCCGCCGAAGCCGACGATCCAACCGTCCCGTCCGATCTCGAGCTCGTTCCAGAGCCGCTCGACCACGGCCGCTGTCTTCGCCTGCTCGCCCGCTGGAACGAGATGCGTGGTCAACGTCACCCTGCCGACGACCGGGAGCTCGTGCAGCTGGGCGACCCGCTCGTCGGCGATCACCCTGGCGTCGGTGGCGATCTCGCTCGAGAAGATGACGTGGAGCGACTCGAGAAGCAGGCTGTCCGCGTCCTGTCCCGTGCCTTGCGCAAGGACGTCGTAGAGAACTGCCCGTTCCTCGAAGAGACGCCCGAACTGCTCACGGTCTCGCGCCAGCGGACGGCCAGAGTCGTGGACGCGTGACCACGCGGTGTCGACGTCGACGGTCACCCACCCGACGTACGCGGTGCGCCTCAAGCGGTTCCACGTCGCCTCCGACAGAACGGCGCCACCGCCGAGGGCGATGACCGCCGTCGGACCGGCGAGCGCTTCCGCGACGATCTGTTCCTCGATTTGGCGGAACTCGGGCTCGCCGCGCTCGAACAGTTCGCCGATCGGGCCGATGCGCTTCTCGATTTCCTCGTCGGTGTCGACGAACGGCCGGTTCGTGCGCCGCGCGAGCTCGCGGCCGAGCGTCGTCTTGCCCGCGCCCATGAAGCCGATGAGCGCGAGGTGCTTGTCTATCGCGCCGACCACGGGATGCGCTCGAGGTAGGCGAGGTGCGCTGCAGCGAAGTCGCCGATCGAGTCGCCGCCGAACTTCTCGCGGGCTGCCCGGGCGAGCTCGAAGGCGACGGTTGCTTCGGCCACGACCGACAGCGCTTCGACCGCGGCGACGTCGCTGCGCTCGACGAGCGCCTCGGCGGGCTCGCCGGTCTCGAGATCGGCGGAGCGCAGTGGGCGCATTAGCGTCGGCAAGGGCTTCATCGCGGCGCGCACGACGAGCTCCTCGCCGTTCGAAACTCCGCCCTCGAGACCGCCCGCGTGGTTCGTCTCGCGGTAGTAGCCCTGCTCGTCGCGGAAGATCTCGTCGTGCGCGGCCGAGCCACGCTCCCGGGCAAGCACGAACCCGTCGCCGACCTCGACCCCTTTGACCGCCTGGATGCCCATCAGGGCTGCGGCGAGCCGTGCGTCGAGACGGTCCTCCTTCGAAGCGTAGGAGCCAAGTCCCGGCGGCACGCCCCGCGCCCGCACCTCGACGATGCCGCCCACTGTGTCCCGCTCCGCCTTCGCCGCGTCGACATCACCCATCTCGAGCATCGAGCCCGCCACCTCGATCCCGATCCTCGCGAGCAGCGCCTTTGCGACCGAGCCCACCGCGACCGTGACCGCGGTCTGCCGCGCACTCGCGCGCTCGAGCGCGTTCCGCGCGTCGTCGTGTGCGTACTTCAGCGTCCCGGCCAGATCGGCATGGCCGGGACGAGGCAGCGTTACCGGCTTCGTTCCTTTCCCGGACGGCTCACCCTCCGGCGGCCACGGGCTCATTCCCCACTCCCAGTTCGTGTGGTCGCGGTTCCGGACGAGGAACGCGAACGGCGTGCCAAGCGTGCGGCCGTGGCGGAGGCCCGCGATCACCTCGATGCGGTCCTGCTCGAGCTTCTGGCGCGGGCTGCGCCCGTACCCCTGCTGACGGCGGGCGAGATCCGCGTCGATCGCGTCGCGGTCGAGCTCGAGCCCGGCCGGCAAGCCGCTCAAGATCCCGACCAGAGACGGGCCGTGCGACTCGCCCCCTGTTGCCAGCCGAAGCGTCACGGAGACAAGCCTACGGCGCGCCGCATGACCTCGACAGGCGCCGGCACCCCCGTCCAGAGCTCGAATGACGCGGCGCCCTGGGCGACGAGCACTTCGATCCCTCCGATCACGGTGGCTCCCGCTTTCCGCGCCGCGATCGCAGTCGCCGTCTCCGGATACGGAAGGTCGACGAGGGTCTGCCCCTCGCGGAGGTCCACGAGCACTTGGTCGCGCTCCGAGGTCGCGTTGACGACCAGATCCGCCTCTCCGATCTCGGGCGGCCAGTCGGACCTGCGGGAAAACGCTCTCGCCCCGGGCAAGGCCGCAAGGAACGCGAGCGCGGCTCCCCCTGCGCCGAGGATCACGGGCTGCTCGGTCGTCACGTGGTCGAGCACCGCGGCGTCGGTCGAGTAACCCACGATTTGCTCCTCCTTGAACACGAGCGTGTTCACGGAGCCCAGCTCCGTGTGGGCGAGCGCGGCAGCCGCCTCCTTGTGCGGGGTCGTCACGTTCGCCCCCGCGAAGCCGGCCGCGGCGAGCCCGCGCACGGCGGTCTCGAACAGCTGCGGAGCGACGTCACACGCCACGTAGGCCCAGTCCAACCCCACCTCCTCGAACGCGGCGTTCTGCATCTGCGGCGACAGCGAGCCCGCGACAGGCTGCCCGAGAATCGCTACGAGCCGCGTGCGCCCCGTGATCACCCGAAGCCGTGCGCGTTCGCGTACGCCTGGAACTCGGCGGCGCTGTCCGTGAAGAAGTGATGCACGTGGTCGGGCTTGCGAACGAAGTAGAGGTAATCGACCTTCGCCGGGTGCGCGGCCGCCTGCATCGACGCGAGCCCGGGGTTCGAGATCGGTGTCGGCGGCAGCCCCTTGATGTTCGGGTTGCGCGTGTTGTACGGGTTCGTGCTGTTCAGCTGCGACTCGAGCAGCGGCTGCGTCCCCGGAACGTGCAGCCCGTAGCGCGTCGTTGCGTCGATCCCGAGATTCATCCCCGCGTGGAGCCGGTTGTAGATGACGGCCGCGACGAGCGGGCGCTCCTCCGGCGCGATCACCTCCTTCTCGACGATCGACGCGATGATCAGGACGTCGTACGGCGTCAGGTTCTTCGACTTCGCGTACGCCAGATCGACCTGGCCCCAGTTCTCCTGGAACGCCTGCAGCTGGCGGTTCACGAGCTGCCGCGACGTCGTCTTGGGCACGAACTCGTAGGTCGACGGGAAGAGGAAGCCCTCGAGCGAGCGCCGCTTGTGGTCGCCGGCGAACCTGCCCGGGATCTTCGAGCTCGCGGTCGCTGCGAGATAGGCCCTCGTCGAGAGCTTCGGTTTGATCTTCCGCTTGCTGCGCGCGATCTGGTTCACCGCTTTGATCCGCCCCGCCATCTCGGCGCGCGTGAAGCCCTCCGGGAAGATGATCTTCAGCGTCGGCGGAGCGACGATCGGTGCGGGCTTCGGCTTTGGCTTGCTGTTGTCGCGGATGGCGGCTGCGATTGCGAATCCGACCAGGACGACGAACGCGATCAGCGCGGCCAGAAGGACCAGGGCGACCATCCGTCTCGCCAGGATCCGCGTGCGCGACGGCCGGGGCGGGCGCTCTGGCGGCGGAGGCGCCGGCGTTACGGTCGCGTGCTGCTCGACCACGTCAGGTAGCTCGACAACAGATGGGCTGCGGCCCGTGCGTCCTCGGGATGCGCTCCGCCGCTCTGCTCGGCGAGATCGGTCGTGAAGCGTTCGTCGAAGCTGTCCACGGGCACGCTCAGAGTTTCGCGAAGGCGTGAGACGAACCGATCCGTCTCCACAGCCTGCTCGCCTGCCTCTCCGCGCATCGTCAGCGGCTTCCCGACGACGACGCGTTCCGCATCATGCTCTCGGACCAGCTCGGCGAGCCGCGCGAGTCCATCGTCGCTGCCGGCGTTCTCGACGACGCCGACCGGTCGTGCCACGGTGCCCGTCGGATCCGAGACCGCCACTCCGGTGCGCGCAGAGCCGTAGTCGAGAGCGAGCACCTTCACGACCCGAGCGTGGACGCCAGCTCGCTCCTTCCGATCTCGTAGGCCTCCGCGAGCCCGTCGGGATTCTTGCCGCCCGCTTCGGCGAGGTTCGGGCGCCCACCGCCCCCGCCGCCGATCTTCTTCGCCGCCTCCCTGACGATCGCAACGGCGTCCGCACCCTGCTCGACTTTGGACGAGTCGATGTTCACGACGAGGTACGCGCGGCCGTCGTCGACCGAGCCGAGAAGCACCGCGTCAGCTTGCCTGGACTGACGGATCTGGTCGGAGAGGTCACGCAGCTCGGATCCCTTCAGCGACCGCACTTCGGCGGTCACGATCCCGTTTGACTCGTCGAGCACGGTCACGTTCGCCGGCCCCGCTGCCTTCGCCTGCTTCGCACCCTGCTTGCGGAGCTTCTCGGTCTCGGCGCGCAGGTCCTCAGCCTCGAGCTCCTTCCCGTGCAGGTAGGCGTACCCCTCGCCCGCGGTCAGCGCCTCGATTCGTCGGGCGCCCGAGCCGATCGAGCTCTCAGAGGTGATCACGAAGGGGCCGATCTCGGCCGTCCAGCGGACGTGGGTGCCGCCGCACAGCTCACGCGAGAAGCCGGGAATCTCGACGACGCGCACCTCGTCGCCGTACTTCTCGCCGAAGAGCATCATCGCGCCGAGCTTCCTCGCCTCGTCGATCGGCGTCACGAACGTGTGCACGGGCAGGTTCTCGAAGACCTTCTCGTTGACGACGCGCTCGACCTGCTTGCGCTCGTCCACGGTCAGCGCCTGGCCGTGCGTGAAGTCGAAGCGCAGCTTGTCGGGCCGGACCGCCGAACCGGCCTGACGCACGTGCTCGCCGAGCACGTCCTGCAGCGCCTTGTGCAGGAGGTGCGTCGCCGTGTGGTTCGCCATCGTCGGGAATCGCGTTCCCCAATCGACGACAGCTCGAACGCGGTCGCCCTCGGCGAAGCCCTCGCCCTCGAAGGTGAGGACCTGATCGTCCCCGAGCCGGTCGGCTGCGCGGAGCAGCGCGCGCGCGCCGGTCTCCTCGTGCTCGATGAAGCCCTGGTCGGTGACCTGACCGCCGCCCTCGGCGTAGAACGGCGACTCGAAGAGCTTCGCCTGGAACGTGCGCTCGTCGAGCTGCTTGTACGCCGAGATCGCGGTCAGCGCTTCGATCTTCTCGTAGCCGACGAAGTCCGTCGGCGGCCCGCCGATGTCGCCCACGGCGCGCGCCTCGGTCGACCGCGAGATCTCGCGGTGCTCGCCCATGCGCCGCGAGAACTCCTCCTCGTCGATCTCGAGGCCTCGCTCGACGGCGAGCTCCCGGGTCAGCTCGACCGGGAAGCCGTAGGTTGCCGCGAGCGTGAAGGCGTCGTCGCCGCTGATCGCCCCACGGGCAGCGACCTCTTCGAAGACCCTGAGCCCGCGCTCGAGTGTCTGCGAGAACCGCTCTTCCTCGGCCTTGATCGTCTCGCTGATCACAGCCCGGTTTGCGACGAGCTCCGGGTACCACGTGCCCATCTGCTCGACGACGATGTCAGTGCTCCGCCAGAGGTCGGAGAGGCCGATCGTGCGGGCCTGCTGGACGGCGCGACGGATGATGCGGCGCAGGACGTAGCCGCGGCCCTCGTTCGAGGGCATCACGCCGTCGCCGACGAGGAACGTCATCCCGCGGCCGTGGTCGGCGAGGATGCGGTGCGCCTTCGTGGCCCCTTCGGAGTCGCCGTACGCGACGCCGCTCTCCGCTGCAATCCACTCCATGATCGACTGGTAGCCGTCCGTGTCGTAGACGGAGATGACGTCCTGCAGTACCGCGGCGGCGCGCTCGAAGCCCATCCCCGTGTCGACGTTCTGCTTCGGCAGCGGCGTGAGCGTGCCGTCCTCGTGGAGCTCGTACTCCATGAACACGAGGTTCCAGAACTCGAGAAAGCGCTCGCACTCGCAGCCCGGCGCGCAGGTGGGGCGGCCGCAGCCGATCTCCTCGCCGCGGTCGTAGAAGAGCTCGGTATCCGGCCCACATGGCCCAGGGCCCCCGACCGACCAGAAGTTGTGCGAGCGGTCGAGCCGGACGATCCGCTCCGCGGCCAGGCCCTTGGCCTCCCAGAGACGCACGGCCTCCTCGTCCTCGCCGAGCCCGAGCTCGGGATCACCCGCGAAGACGGTGACCGAGAACTTGTCGGGGTCGACCTTCATCACGTCGAAGACGAACTCCCACGCGAGGTCGATCGCGCCCTCCTTGAAGTACTGGCCGAACGAGAAGTTGCCGAGCATCTCGAAGAACGTCAGGTGCGTGCCGTCGAGCCCGACCTCGTCGATGTCGGGCGTGCGGAAGACCTTCTGTACCGTCGTGAGCAGCGGCGCCGGGGGCGTCTCGCGTCCGAGGAAGTACGGCATCAGCGGCTGCATGCCTGCGCTGTTGAGCAGGGTCGAGCGATCCCAGTCAGGCGGGACGAGCGAGCCGGAGGGATGCCGCTTGTGGCCCTTCGACTCGAAGAACGAGAGGAAGCCCTCTCGAAGCTCGGGGCTCGTGCGCATGCGGGTGATTGTACGAGTCGCACTTTGGGCGCACTCGCGTTTCACACGCGTCCGAATTTCCGACGTACGATCGCACCGGGGAGGAGGTGGGCTGTGCCTCTAAAGAGGGCCCGACGATTTTTCAGCCGGTGGCGCGCTTCCTCGGTGCCGGCTCCGCGCCGCCCTCGTCCACGATCTCATCGCGGATTCGCTCCAGCGCGCGGCGGATCAGCCGCGACACGTGCATCTGCGAGATCCCGACTTGCTGCGCGATCTGCGACTGCGTCAGCCCCTTGAAGAAGCGCAAGTGCAGGATCAGCCGCTCGCGCTCGTCCAGCGCGGCGAATCCGGGGGCGAGCATCGCACGGTCCTCCGACACCTCGTACTGCGGCTCCTCGGCCCCGAGCGACTCCAAGGGGTCGAGCTCGCCCTCCTCGTCCTGCCCGCCTCCGGTCGACAGCGAGACCGCGCTGTACGCGCGCCCGCTTTCGAGCGCCTCGACCACGAGCTCCTCCTCGACGCCTGCCACCTTCGCCAGCTCGGGGATCGTCGGCGAACGTCCCAGCTCGACCGTCTGTTCCTCGATCAGCTTCGACAGCTGGACGTTCAGCTCCTGGAGCCCGCGCGGCACACGCACCGACCAGCCCTTGTCGCGGAAGTGGCGCTTGATCTCACCGATGATGTTCGGCGTCGCGTACGTGGTCAGCTCGACGCCGCGGTCGACGTCGAAGCGGTCGATCGCCTTGATCAGCCCGATCGCCCCGATCTGCACGAGATCGTCGAGCTGCTCGCCGCGGTACGCGTACCGCCGCGCGAGCGACCGGACGAGCGACATGTACTGCTCGATCAGCTGATCGCGGGCGGCGAGATCGCCTTCGTCGTGGTAGCGGCGCAGAAGCGCTCGGTCGTCGACGTCCGTCACGCCTCGGTCCTCCCCGCTTCCTTCGTCAGCTTCAACCAGTCCCCGCCGTCGACCGCCTGGAGCTCGACGCGATCGACGAGCGCGTCGAGGATCCGCCGCAAGCCGACGTCATCCCCTCCGTTCGCGGCCAGCTCGGCCCGCACGCCGTCGCTCATCGGGCCTACGAGCGCCTCGATCTCGCTGTCCTTCACGCGGAGCGTGACCGTCACCGGGTCCGTTCGGACACGGCCGAGAGCGGCCGCGAGGGCCAGCTGGAGATCCTCGAGGTGCTCGATCGTCAGGTTGACCCGGATGCCAACGCCGCCCAGCACTAGGTGCGCGACGGTGTAGAGCGCGGGGTTGCGCGGGATGGTGAGCGTGATCTCGTCGACGTTCGTCACGGGGCGCTTCCGGTGATATGCCCCGCACCGACCACAACGTCACCTTCGTAGATGACGGCGGTCTGGCCCGCGGCGACCCCGAAGGCAGGCTCGTCGAGCTGAAGATGGAAGCCGTCGGCGGTCGCTTCGACATCGGCGGCGACTGCGGGCGATCGATACCGGAGCTTGGCGTCGCCTCTCGTGACCGACCTGAAGAGCCGCCCGGAAGCGGTCACCTTGCGGCGCGCGAGCGAGGCTCGAGCGCCGACCACGACGGTGTTCGTCACGGGATCGCTGGCGAGCGCGTAGGCCGGCCGGCCGGTCGAGACGCCGAGCCCACGTCGCTGGCCCGGCGTGAAGCGCCAGAAGCCGGCGTGCGAGCCGACCGTCTCGCCAGTCTCGTCGACGAGCCGCCCCTCCCGGCCCTGCAGTCCCTGCCGCTCGAGGAAGTCGCGGTAGTCGCTGCCGCCCAGGAAGCAAGCCTCCTGACTCTCGGCGCGTCGCGCCACGGGCAAACCGGCGCGCTCCGCCTCCGCGCGCGTCTCCTCCTTCGTCTGCTCGCCGAGCGGGAACCAGATCCGCGGGAGGTGACGAGGGTCGAGCCGTGCGAGCATGTACGACTGGTCCTTCTGTGGATCGACGGCTCGTGCCAGCAGCACGCGGCCTCGGTGCTGGACGATTCGCGCGTAGTGGCCGGTCGCCAGCTTCTCCGCACCAGCGCGCCGCGCGAACGCGAGCAACTGCGCGAAGCGAAAGCTTCCGTTGCAGCGCGTGCAAGGATTGGGCGTCTCCCCGCGCGCATAGGCGTCGACGAACGGCTGGACGATCGCGGCCCGGAACGCTTCGCGCGCGTCGAGCGTCACATGCGGCAGGCCGAGCCGGTGACAGGTTTCGCGCGCCGCGATGACGGCCTCAGGCGAGCAGCACGCGCGTTCGGAGGCCGGTGCCTGAGGGTCGATCCAGAGCCGAAGCGTGACCCCGATCGCATCCGGGCCGGCGCGCAGCAAAGCCACGGCGCTGTCGACGCCGCCGCTCATCGCGACCGCGACGCGTCCCGGAGTCGCCGCAGCCGAGAAGACCGGGCCGATCGCGTTCGCCAGCGCGTCGACGACGAGTCGCTCGCCCGGCACGGCAGCCGCTTCGAGCAGCGTCAGCCCTACGAGTGACGCAGCGAGCCCGTCCGCGTCGGCGTCGACGATCCGATCGCGGTCGAGCCGCAGGCGGACGCATGCCCAGTCCCGTCCCCGAGTCGCGTCTCCGGCCACTTCCAGCATCGAAGCCAGGCTAGCCGAGCAGAGTAAGTGCCCCACCCTGCCGATGATGCCCCGCCGCGTTGCGAACCTGGACGAGCCAGGTGGGTGCCCTGCCTTCTAGACCGAAGGGCCTAGTCGAACTCGAGCTCCCTTTGCAGTGATGTTGGTTCAACTATTGCGACGAGGCCACGCACAGGGTCGAGCACCACCCAACTATACGGCTACCGCGCGTAGCTCCAGCGAACAGTCACGGGCCGCTCGATGCCGAGGCTCTCCGCAAGAGCCGGCGTCAGCCCGAAGCGCGTTCCCGCGGGACCCGGCCCGGTCGCGATCACCTGTGTCAGGACGTCCTCGTCCCCGTAGCCGACGTAGATCTTGGCGCCGCACGGGAGCACTGGGTCGGCCAGGCCCATTGTCCGAGCGCCGAGTTCGACGCCGCACGCAGTCGTGGTGCCCTCGAGGTCGGCTCTCAGCGGCGCGGCGCGCGCCTGGTACCAGTTACCGACCCGCGCGGGAAGCGTCGGCACGGACGGCGAGTCCCGGAAGCGCGATGCGACTGCGAGTGCTACGAACGCCGCGAGGAGCAACGCGGCTACCCCAGCGATCCCCCGTTGTGCACCTTTTGAAGTGAGCCTCACGCTTCATTGTCATCCTCGGCCGGCTCGTTACGCACATACGGGCCGAAGAGGATCCATCTGCGGCGTGGCCGAGGTTTCAACGGCTCCAGGCGATGCTCGACTCGGCGCTCGTCCGCGGTGGCAAACGCGGTTGTCTCTTCGTGGGCCTCGGCCGGTGCGGGCTCTTCGGCGGCGGGAGCAGGCGCCTCCTCCGCCTCCGACTCCTCCGGCTGTTCGTCCTCCGCGGCGGGAGGCTCTACGACGGTGTCCTCGTCCGGCGGCTGAGCGGGAGCCGCAGGAGGAGGCGGTGGCGGAGGTGGAGGCGGCGGCGGTGGTGGCGTGTCCTCGGCTGCCATCTCGCTGACGCTCACTCCGGCGAAGGCGGGCTCGAAGCCGCGTATCAGTGCCGACTGAGACTGGCGCCACGCGAAGTATTCGATCAGCGAGACGAGTATCCACCCGACGAGCATCACGAGGACGATCACGAACGGGTCGAGATCGGCGAGCCCGACGACGAGGGCGAGCAGAACGAGGAAGCCCGCTTCGAGCACGAATCTCGGCCCAAGTGCCGTCGGCATCGTCGGAAGATTAATCTCCTGCGGTCGGCTTCGTCTCGGGTTTCAACTGGATCCCGAGCTCATTGAGCTGTTCGGTCATGACCTCGCTCGGAGCTCCGCTCATCGGATCGAAGCCGGCCTGGTTCTTCGGGAACGCGACCGTGTCTCGCAGGTTCGGTTCGCGGGCGAGCACCATCAAGAGCCGGTCGATCCCGAACGCGATGCCCCCGTGCGGCGGCGCGCCCATCTGCAGCGCGTCGAGCAGGAAGCCGAAGCGGGCCCTCTGCTCGTCGGGAGAGATGCGCAGGATGTCGAACACCTTCGCCTGGAGCTCCGACTCGTGGATCCTGAGCGACCCCCCGCCGAGCTCCTCGCCGTTTCCCACCAGGTCGTAGGCGACCGCAAGCGCGCGGCCGGGGTCCTTGTCCAGCATCGGCTCCGACTCAGCCGCCGGTCGGGTGAAGGGGTGGTGCACCGCCGTCCAGCCGTTCTCCTCCTCGGACCAATGGAACATCGGGAAATCGGTGACCCAGACCCAGCGAAACGACTCTTCGTCGACGAGCCCAAGCTCGTGCCCGAGGCGCGTGCGTAGCGCACCGAGCACGCGCGCAACCTGGTCCGGCTCGTCCGCGCCGAAGAGCACGGTCGATCCCGGCTCGGCCCGAAAGGCCGCGAGCTCCTCCTCGGACAGGAATTTCGCGATCGGCGAACGCGCCTCGCCGTCCTCGCCGTAAACGATGTACGCGAGCCCCTTCGCGCCCCACTCCTTCGCGAACTCCTCGAGCCGCTCGAGATCGGCCCGCGAGTACTCCTGGGGGACCTTCAGGTAGCGAACCGCCGCCGCGTCGGCGAAAACCATGAACTGCGAGTCGCGCGTGAGCTCGGTTGCGTCCTCGATCTCGAGCCCGAAGCGCAGATCGGGCTTGTCCGTCCCGTAGCGGAGCATGGAGTCGGCGTACGTCAGCCGCGGGAACGGGATCTCGAGCTGGACGCTGATCGTCTCGCGCCAGATCGCCTGAACCATCTCCTCCATCAGGGCCATGATGAACTCGACGTCTGGGAAGGCCATCTCGACGTCGAGCTGGGTCAGCTCGTTCGACCGATCGGCGCGCAGGTCCTCGTCCCGGAAGCAGCGGGCGATCTGGTAGTAGCGCTCGAAGCCGGAGATCACAAGGAGCTGCTTGAGGATCTGCGGCGACTGTGGGAGCGCGAAGAACTTTCCGGGCTGGAGTCGCGAGGGGACGAGGAAGTCGCGGGCGCCCTCGGGCGTCGGCTTGAACAGGATCGGCGTCTCGATGTCGAGGAAGCCGGCGCCCTCCATGACGCGCCGGATGATCGAGACCATTTGCGCGCGCAGGCGGACGTTCCGCTGCAGGCGTTCGCGCCGCAGGTCGAGCCAGCGGTAGCGAATGCGCAGCGTCTCGTCGACGCCCTCCTCGTCGAGCTGGAACGGGAGAGGCGGGCTCGTCGAGAGGATCTCCAACTCGTCGACCTGGAGCTCGACCTCCCCGGTCGGGATGTTCGGGTTTACGTTCTCCGGAGCGCGCGCGGTCACCTCGCCGGTCGCGCGGAGGACGAACTCGTTGCGAATCTCGTGCGCTGCCTTGGCCGCGTCGGGCGAGCGCTCCGGGTTGATGACGAGCTGGCCGATGCCCGTCGAGTCACGCAGGTCGACGAAGACGAGCCCGCCGTGGTCGCGGCGGCGCGCAACCCAGCCCGCGAGTGTGCGCCGCTCGCCGACGAGGTCGCTATTGAGCTCGCCTGCGCCGAGGTCGCGCCAGCTCACAGCGACTCCACCGCCTCGGCCAGCGAGGCGTACTCGACGTCCTGGTCGCCTGGGCGGCGAAGCGTCGCGCCGTCGGAGCGCACGATGACCGTCGCCTTCGCACCGACTCGTCCGGCTTGGGTGAGCTGTCCCTTGAGCGAGCGGCCGGCGTAGTCCGTCTCGGCCGCGCGCCCGGCACGGCGTAGTTCGGCCATCGAGGCGAGCACGCTCGGACGCGCGGCGCCATCCTCGACCGCGAAGAAGACATCGACCGCCGGCCGAGTGGGCTCAGCACCTTGCTCGGCGAGGGAAAGGACGAGCCGCTCGATACCGCTAGCGATCCCGACCGCGGGCGTCGGCGGCCCGCCGATCTCCTCGATCAGATAGTCGTAGCGCCCTCCGCCGGCGAGTGACAGCGCCGCGCCGAGCGCCGTCGCCATGAACTCGAACGTCGTGCGGGTGTAGTAGTCGAGCCCACGGACGAGCGTCGGCACGAGCCGGTACTCGACCCCGGTGGCGTCGAGGTAGCTGAGCACCGTGTCGAAGTGGGCCTGGCACTCGGCGCACAGCGACTCGCCGATCTTCGGCGCGCTCGCGAGTGCCCGCTGCACCGCTTCGGGCTTCTGCGGCATGTTGT
Source organism: Actinomycetota bacterium (assembly GCA_046734155.1). Lineage (GTDB taxonomy): Bacteria > Actinomycetota > Thermoleophilia > Gaiellales > Gaiellaceae > VAXT01. Next base: position 34,383 of record JBKPQP010000103.1, read on the forward strand.
CGAAGACGCGCAGCGGGCTCGTCTTCCGCTTCGCGAGCGTCTCATCGTCGAGCTCGTCCGCGTGCTCGTCGAGCCACGCGTTCAGCCGCTCGAGGTACGCGGGCCGGCACTTCCGGTCGCCGATCGAGTTCAGCTCGAGCCACCAACCCTCGATCCCGAGCCGTCGGAGAAGCTCCGCGTACAGCTGGATGATCTCGGCGTCGAGTGCTGGGTCCTCGGAGCCCATCGCTTCGACGTTCAGCTGCCAGAACTCACGGAATTTGCCGCGCTGGGGCGCCGAGTAGCGGTACATGGGGCCGATCAGGAACGTCTTGACCGGCTGCGGCTCGCGGTAGAGGCCGTGCTCGACGTACGCGCGCGCAACCGACGCCGTGCCCTCAGGGCGCAGCGTCAGTGACCGGTCACCGCGGTCCGTGAACGTATACATCTCCTTCTGCACGACGTCGGAGCCCTCGCCGGACGTGCGCGTGAAGAGCTCGGTGTCCTCGAAGAGCGGCGTCGTGATCCGCCGGTAGCCGTACGCGCCGCAGACGTCCTCGGTCTCGTGGAGCACGCGCTGCCAGAGCGGCTGCTGCCCAGGCAAGACGTCCTGCGTGCCTCGCGGCGCCTCGAACTTCACGAGACGCGAAGCTCGTCCAGGAACGGGTTCCGCTCGAGCTCTGCGCCGAGAGTCGTCTCGGGACCGTGACCCGAATAGACGACGGTCTCGGGTGGAAAGCGCTCGATCAGGGAGCGAATCGACTCGACGAGCGTGCCCCAGTCGCCATACGGAATGTCTGTGCGCCCGACTGAGCCGGCGAACAGGACGTCGCCCGAGAAGAGCGCGCCGTCCGCGTAGTACGCGACGTGGCCCGGTGAGTGTCCGGGCACGTTGAGCGTCTGGAAGGAGATCCCGGCGAGCTCGAGCGGCTCGCCGCCGTCGAGCAGCACGTCCGCCGCGTAGGGCTGGAGCTCGATCTCCGGGAACCAGTTCTCGGGCTGGGCGAGGACGGGCGCCTCGAGGCGCGGCATGTACACGCTCGCGCCCGTCCGCGCAGCGTAGGACGCGACTCCGCCGAGGTGATCCCAGTGAGAGTGCGTGATCAGAATTCCCGAGCAGGTCTCTGGCAGCTGAGGAGCGTCCGCGCCGGGGTCGACCACGACCGCCTCTGCGGCTGCGTCCCGACGGACGACGTAGCAGTTCGTCCCGACCGGGCCCAGCTCGTGCCTCTCCACGAGGAGGCTCATGAGGGCGAGTCTAACCGTGGCTCCGATGCGGCCCGGACGCCCGTTAGGATCGCGTCGTGCGTAGCTGGCGACTGCCGGAGATCGAGACCCCGGACGGGAGTCGATCGCCCGTCGTCCTTCACTCCTCCGACGAGGGCCGCGCCGTCCTGATCGGGCTGCTACCGGGACAGAAGCTCGGAGATCACCAGGTCAAGGAGCACGCGTTCCTCGTCGTCGTCGACGGTGCGGCGCAGATCGAGGCGGGCAGTGACAGGCTCGAGGCCGCCGTCGGCACGATGGTCGCGTTCGATCCAGACGAGCGGCACGTCGTCGCGAGCGACTCCGGGGCGAAGATCCTGCTCATGCTCGCGCCGTGGCCCGGCGAGGGCCACTACCGCGGCGATCCCGTGCTCTAGCTCTTCCCCTGCGTGCGCCGCTGGTAGGAGCGGTAGAGGAACGAGTCCATCACGTAGCTGAACGGGAGGAAAATAAGCAGGAGGAAGGCGGTGCGGAACACCGTCGCTGCGAGCGGCTCCCCGCGCTCGAGGAGCCTGATCGTGATGAACATGAGCGGCGCGAAGATGAGCGCCCGCTTGCCTACCCGGTTCCATGAGGGCGGCTCGATCCTGCGGCCGCCGCGCGTGCGGACCGGCCCTTTTCCGTTCTTGCTCTTCGAAGGAGCCCTTTCGGGCTCGTCGACCTCGACCTCGCGGCCTTCCTCGTCGACGTAGACGTACTCGTAGTCGTGTCGGCGCTCCTTGGCGCGCCGCCGGCGCTGTTTCCGCGTGGGCACGAGACTTAGCCTAGCGCTGCCACTCGAGGCGGCCCGACCGTACGACGGCGCTCACGACCTCGCCTCCCACGTGGTACGCGAGGTGCCGCCAGTCGGGCGCGCCGAGCAGGACGAGGTCCGCGTCGTACCCGGGTGCGAGTCTTCCGATGCGGTCCGCTCGACCCAGTACCTGAGCCGCGTTGACGGTGACGGCGCCGAGCGCTTCGCCCGGCGAGAGGCCGAGCTGGGTGCAGGCGAGGGACGTGACGAGCGGCAGGCTTTCGCAGAAGGCACTGCCCGGGTTGAAGTCGGTCGCAAGCGCAATGGTCGCACCGGCATCGACGAGAGCCCGCGCCGGAGGCGTCGGCCGGCCGAGAACGAGCGCGGCGACGGGCAGGAGCACGCCGACGACGTCGCTCGTTGCCAGGGCTCGGACGCCTTCGTCGCCGGTCGCCTCGAGGTGATCGACAGAGCGGGCGCCGAGCTCGATCGCGAGCGGGATTGCACCTTGTTCGGAGAACTGGTCGCCATGGAGCCGCAGCGCCAGGCCTGCGTCCCGGCACGCCTCGAGGTACCGCTTCGCCTGATAGCGGTCGAAAGCGCCGCGCTCGAGGAAGACGTCGGCCGCTTCGGCGATCTTGGCCGCTTGGGGGAGCACCTCGGCCAGCGCGAAGTCGAGGTACGCATCGGCGTCGTCGTACTCCGGGGGAACCGCGTGCGCACCGAGCCAGGTCGCGATCCCGCCCGCAGCCTTGATCGCCCGAAGTGACGCGAGCTCGGTCTCCCGGTCGAGCCCGTACCCTGACTTCGCCTCGAAGGTGGTCGTGCCAGCGTGGAGCATCCACTCGCGGTGCCTGTGCACCACCTCACTGAGGGCGTCTTCACCGGCAGCTCGAGTCGCCTCGACCGTCGAGAGGATTCCGCCACCTGCCGCGTGCAGCTCCTCGTAGCTCGCTCCTCGTGCGCGCAGCTCGAATTCGGCGGCCCGGTCGCCGGCGAAGCACGCGTGCGTGTGGCAATCGACCAACCCCGGCAAGGCGCACAAGCCACGGCCGTCGAGCTCTTCCACGTCCCCGTCGAGGGCACCGAGGGAGGCCATCGGCCCCACGTCGACGATGCGTCCGCCCTCACACAGGACGTAAGCATCCTCGACGACCTCGACGCGCCCAAGATCGCCGCCGCGGAACGGCGCGTCGGCGCCTGCCGGTGTTACGGCCTGGGCGAGGTCGCGGACGAGCAGCCGGGACGGACCCTCCGTCGAGCTCACTCGCTCCGCGCTGGCGGCATCGGCGGCTCGAGACCCTGCTCGGCGGCGGCCTCGGCCGCGTCCTGATAGCCGGCGTCGAGGTGGCGCAGCACGCCCATTGCAGGGTCGGTCGTGAGCACTCGCTCGAGGCGCTCCGCCATCTCGTCGGTTCCGTCGGCGACGACCACCATGCCCGCATGGATCGCGTTCCCGATCCCGACGCCGCCGCCGTGATGCACGCTGACCCACGTCGCGCCGGCAGCCACGTTCACGAGCGCGTTCAGGATCGGCCAGTCAGCGATCGCGTCGGACCCGTCCTTCATCGCCTCGGTCTCGCGGTAGGGCGATGCGACCGAGCCGGCGTCGAGGTGGTCGCGCCCGATCACGACCGGCGCCTTGACCTTCCCCGTCCGCACCAGCTCGTTGATCGCGAGCCCGGCGCGCGCACGGTCGCCGAGCCCGAGCCAGCAGATTCGGGCGGGCAGGCCCTGGAAGTGAACTCGTTCAGGAGCGAGCTCGAGCCACCGCTGGAGGAGGTCGTCGTCGGGAAACAGCTCCTTCAGGCGAGCGTCGATCGTCGCGATGTCCTGCTCGTCACCAGAGAGGACGGCCCAGCGGAACGGGCCGATGCCTCGGCAGAAGAGCGGCCTGATATAGGCCGGGACGAAGCCCGGGTATGAGAAGGCGGCCGTTACACCTGCTTCATAGGCCTCCCCGCGAAGATTGTTGCCATAATCGAAAACATAGCTACCGGCTCGGACGTATTCGAGCAGGCCCTCGACGTGTCGCCCGATCGACTCGCGGGCACGGCTGAGGTACTCGTCCGCGTCGCTCGAGCGCAGCACAGCCGCCTCCTCGACCGAGAGCCCGGAAGGCACGTATCCCTCGAGCGGATCGTGGGCGGCCGTCTGGTCGGTGACGAGGTCGAAGTGCTCGCCGCGGGCAGCCAGCTCGGGTACGACTTCTGCAGCGTTGCCGAGCAGTCCAACCGAGAGTGCACGCCCCTCGCGAGCGGCGTCGCGCACGAGCGAGACCGCCTCGTCGAGGGAGTCCGTCGAGCGATCGAGGTACCGAGTCTGGAGCCGACGCTCGATCCGGGACGGGTCGACCTCGACGCAGAGGATCGCCCCGCCCGCCAGCGTCGCCGCCAGCGGTTGGGCGCCGCCCATCCCGCCTAGCCCGGCCGTGAGGATCGTTCGTCCGCTGAGGTCGCTCGTCCCGAAGTGCTGCTCACCGGCTGCCGCGAACGTCTGGTACGTGCCCTGCAGGATCCCCTGCGTTCCGATGTAGATCCAGCTTCCAGCGGTCATCTGCCCGAACATCGTCAGCCCTTCCGCCTCGAGCCGCCGGAACTCGTCCCAGGTCGCCCAGCGCGGGACGAGGAGCGCGTTCGCGATCAAGACCCGAGGCGCCCCCGGATGCGTCCGCAACACGCCGACCGGCTTCCCACTCTGGACGAGGAGCGTCTCCTCCTCGCCGAGTGTCAGCAGCGAGCGGACGATCGCGCGAAGAGCGTCGTGGTTACGCGCGGCCTTACCGGAGCCGCCGTAGACGACAAGGTCCTGGGGACGCTCGGCGACCTCCGGGTCGAGGTTGTTCAGGAGCATTCGCAACGGCGCCTCGGTCGACCACGATCGGGCGTTCAGCTCGATGCCGCGCGGCGCCCGGATGTTGCTCAGGTCGCCGCAGAGCGTCTCGACGGTCTGGTCGAGCGTGTCGATTGCAGTCACTGGGACTCCCTTTCCTCTTCGAAGCGCATCCGCTGCCTGAACTTCCACCACGCGTAGCCCGTCGCGATGAGGAAGCAGGCGAGAGCCACCGGGATCGCGAGCGTCAGGTCACCGCCGGTGAGGGCAACGATAAGGACGAAGACCACGGCGACGCCTGCATAGAAGAGCGCGCTGTCGCGAAACGGGCGCTTCGGGATCGGCGTCCTCGGCAACGTCACTGCAGCTCGCCCGCCGCCGCTTCGACGGCTGCAACCGCCGAACCGTCCCGAATCGCGGCAGCGATCGCCTCGATGTCCCGGGACAGCGAACGATCGTCGCCGACCCGCGGCGACAACGACCGCACGAGCTCGCGCGCTGCACGCGGGCCGACTCCGGGCTGGAGCGGCGCGTGGAACTCGACCGCCTGAGCGCCCGCGAGCAGCTCGATCGCCACGACGCGCTCTGCGTTCGCGAGCACCTGCCACGCCTTCAGCCCCGCCGCGTTGCCCATCGACACATGATCCTCCTGGCCCGCGCTCGTGGGGATCGAGTCCACGCTCGCAGGGTGGCTCAGCGCCTTGTTCTCGCTCACGAGCGAAGCGGCGACGTACTGCGGGATCATGAAGCCCGAGTTCAGCCCGCCGTTCGGCGTGAGGAAGGCCGGGAGCCCGTCGGAGAGCGCAGGATTGACGAGCCGCTCCATCCTGCGCTCAGAAATGCTGGCGAGCTCGCTGACGGCGAGCGCCAGGATGTCGAGCGCGAACGCCACCGGCTGTCCGTGGAAGTTGCCGTTCGAGAGCACGACGCCGTCCTCCGGGAAGACGAGCGGGTTGTCTGTGGCCGCGTTGAGCTCGACCGAGGCGGTGTGGGCGACATGCTCGATCAGGTCGCGCGCCGCGCCGTGCACCTGCGCCGCGCACCTGAGCGAGTACGCGTCCTGGACCTGGTCGCACCAACGGTGCGCCTCGATGATCGCCGAACCGTCGAGCAGAGCGAGAATGTTCGAGGCGGAGGCTGCCTGGCCCGCCAGCGGCCGGAGCTCGTGGATGCGCGACAGAAAGCTGTCGCGCGAAGCCTGGAGCGCGTCGACGGACACCGCGCACGCGATGTCCGCAGCCTTGGCGATACGCCTCGCACGCACGACGCCGAGTGCGGCGAACGCGCCCATGAACTGCGTGCCGTTGACGAGTGAGAGCCCTTCCTTCGCCTCGAGTCGGAGCGGCTCGAGCCCCGCGCGGGCCAGCGCCTCGCCACCCGCCAGCTGCTCGCCATCGAACCACGCCCGCCCCTCGCCGACCAAGGGAAGCGCCAGGTGTGCCAGCGGTGCCAGGTCGCCGCTCGCCCCGACCGACCCGCGGCTCGGCACCTCCGGAACGACGTTGCGGGCGAGGCAGTCGAGCAGCAGCTGCGCGACCTCGACCCGGGTGCCGGAGTAGCCCTTCGCAAGCGTGTTCGCGCGCATGAGCATCGCCGCCCGGACGATCTCGCGCGGGTACGGCTCGCCGACGCCGCACGCGTGGCTCCGCAGCAGCCGCACCTGGAGCTCCTCAGCCAGCTCGCCGGGAATCCGCGTGGACACGAAGCGCCCGAAGCCCGTCGTGACGCCGTAGGTCGGCTCGTCCTTGCGCAGCGCGTCCTCGACAACCGCGTGCGCAGCGGCGAGCTTCTCACGCGCCGAATCGTCGAGCTCGGCGGCGCCACCCTCGACGGCGACGCGCCAGACGTCGTCCGGGTCGAGGTCTTCCCCTGTCAGGCGGACCGTGGTCGTCCGAGCCATGGCGGAGCCAGTCTAGTCCGCTCTTCAAGCGGTAGAACACGCGCGTGAGCGAGCGCGCGACCGCGACTCCCGAGGAGCTGCTCCCACGCGAGACGGCCCGCCCGGAGCGGGCGTCGGCGCTCCTCCGGCGCAGCGACTTCCGCAGGACGTATGCGGCGGTCGCGGTCAGTGAGCTCGGAGACGCCTTCCAGTACATCGCGCTGATGTGGTTCGCGCTCGTCGCGGGCGGGCCGCTCGGAGTGATCGCGGTCCGGCTCGCGGACAGCGTGCCGGCGCTTCTGTTTGGCCTGCACGGCGGCGTCGTTGCCGACCGGTGGGATCGCCGGCGCGTCATGATCTCGGCGGACCTCGTCCGCGGAGTCGTGCTCGTGCCGGTCGCGTTCGCGGGGCTGACCGGTCATCTGCCGCTGGCCGTTCTCGTCGTGGCCGCCTTCGTGCTCACAGCAGCGACGAGCTACTTCGACCCTGCGTACGGCGGGCTGTTGCCGGAGCTCGTCGACCGCCGCAACGTGCAGCAGGCGAACGGGCTCGTGCGGGCGACCGCGGACTCGCTCTCCGTCGGCGGCTGGGCGCTGGCGGGGCTCCTGCTCGTCGTCATGCCTATTAGCGCGTTCTTCGCGCTGAACGCGGCGTCGTTCTTCCTCTCGGCGCTGCTGCTGCTCGGTGTAGGGACGAAGGGGCGAGTCGGCGGGCCGGACGCGGCACGGCCGAGGATCTCCGAAGGGTTCGCCGCCCTGCGGCCGCGGCAGGTGCTCGCCGCGTCGGTGGTCGTGCTCGGGCTCGCGGTGACGCTTTCCTCCGGGACGTGGATCGTCGGCGTCCCGGAGCTCGTGCGCTCGACCCTCGGCCTCGGCGCGGGCAGCTTCTCGCTCGTCGCGGCGGCGTACGCATTCGGGTCAATCTGCGCCGGTGCCACGCTTGCCCGCTTCCCGGTGCGACGCAAGGCGCGCGCAAGCATGTTGGCCTGGGCGCTGTACCTGCCCGCCTACGGGCTGTTCGCCATCGCCGGCTCGCTCCCCGTCGCGCTCGCTGCGGGGCTCATGTGCGGCGTCGGCCAGGGCTCCTCATGGGTGCTGATCAACTCAGCGGCCCAGGAGGAGGTGCCCGACAGGTTCCTCGGCCGCGTGACCGGTCTCATCTCGCTCGTGCACCGAGGTGCGCACGCAACCGGCTTGCTGCTCGTGTCGCCCCTCTTCGCCTTCGTAGCCGCTCCGGAGGTGTTCGCGGCTGCCGCGATCGCCATCCCGCTCACGGGGCTGGCCGGGCTCGCGTTCAGCGCTCGAGCAACCGAAGCTCCAGAACCCGCGACGAGTCGAACCCGTCGATCCTGAGCATTGCGCCGGCCGCGGCGGCGGCTGCCCCGGCAGGCATCAGGCCAACGAGCTCCGAGCCGACGACCCTAGCTCCGCGGACGAGCGCCTCCTGTTCGACGCGCGCGACGATGTCCTGGAGCGCCGCCGCCTCCCAGTCTTCGACGTTCATGCTCACCTGGACGAGGCCGGTGCTGGGGAGGTCGAGCCCCAGCGCGCGCACGCCCGAGAATCCGCCGCCGGTCTCGCGGACGACGGCAGCCACTTCGCGCGCAGTCTCGAGCTCGCCTTCGAGATTGACGTTGAACGCGATGAGCGGCCGACGTGCTCCGACGAGCACGGCGCCAGCCGACTCGTGAAGCCGCGAGGGCCCGAAATCCGGCTTTAGCTCCCCCGCATCGATCCTGCGCTGGAGCTTGTCCGGGCCACCCTGCCGGAAGAACGCGGGCCCGCGTCCGGGTGCGAGCTCGCCGTACAGGAAGACAGGCAAGCCGAGGTCGTCGCCGATCCGGCCTGCCACCTCGGTTCCTGCCGCGCGTGC
>JBKPQP010000104.1:0-2476 GCA_046734155.1 Actinomycetota bacterium
TCGCCGCTGTGCGCTCCGATCCTGACGTCCGGCGCGACGATCTCCGCCTCGAGAGCTCGTTGGATGCCGATAGCCGCCTCGAGCGCAGCCCTGGGAGTCGCGAACGTGGCGAAGAAACCGTCGCCCGTCTGCTGGACGACCTCACCACCGAAGTTGGTGATTTGTTCCTCGAGCACCTCGTTGTGTCGCCGGAGGAGCTTCCTCCACTTGTCGTTGCCGAGTGTCTCCAGCAACCGGGTCGAGCCGACGATGTCCGTGAAGAGGAACGTCCTGCGAGTCTGCTGGCGCCCCAGGAGCTCCGCGACTCGCTCGGCGTCGGCCCTCGCGCCGATGCGCTCGAATGTGGACTGTGCGGCGTCGAGCTCCGCGCTCGCGGCATGCTCGTCGCCGTGCCGCCGGAATGCGAGGCCGAGCAGGAGGCGAGCCTGAGCGGTCTCGAACGGCGCTCCGACCTCCCGCCACTGGTCGCGCGCTTGACGGAGTCGGAGGACGGCCTCGTCGGTGTCGCCCTCGGCCAGCGCGATCCGTCCGGCGGCGATGTGAACTGCGGCGTCGAACGCAGGCGCTCGGTGGCCGCCGATCTCGTAGGAGTCCACGACCTTCTCGAGCTCCGCCGCCGCGGAACGCGCGGTCTTCAGATCTCGGGCGGCGACGGCGATCTCCACCTGGGCCGGGAGTCGCCGAAGCCGGGAGAGCGGCTCCTCGACCTCGTCGAGCGAGCGCGTGATTCCGGCGACTGCCGCATCGATCTTCCCTTCCGCGAGATGGAGCAGGGCAAGGCCCGGCTGGGGGTCATGCCCCAGCTCGTTCGCGCGAGCGTACGCCTCGTCGGCGGTGGCGAAATCGCCAAGCCGCCGGCGAATCTCGCCGATCTCGTAGTGCCCCATCGCCGTGATGTATCGCTCGAAGTCGTGTAGCTCGTCGCAGGCCGCCAACGCGACCTTCTCGGCGGCCTCCAAGTCGCCGCGCAGCCGCATGAGCTCGGCGCGATGGATGCGGCAGGCCCCCGGAAAGCCGGTGACGTCGAGCCGGTCGCACCAGCGGTTCGCCGCCTCGGTCCACTCGGCCGCCCGGCGGAAGTCACCCACGTCCTGGCACGAGCTGATCGTCATGCAGTAGACGAGCGTCGTCGAGTAGGCCTGGAGCTCCCCGCTGACGGCTGCGGCAGAGCCCTCGTCGAGGAGCTGGAGCCCTTGCTCGATCTCGCCGCTCTTCATGAGCGCGCGCCCCTTGCCGGCAATCGCGAGCATCTGCGTGTCCCGGTCTCCGAACTGCCGAGCCAGCTCGTAGGCGCGGTCGAAGTTCTCGATCGCCAGTGGGTAGTTCCCCTCCGCGAACATCGCGGTGGACGCCCGGGTCAGCGCGGCGCGACCGTGCTCGGCGGACTCCTCCTCGTTCGCCAGCAGGCGTTCGGCAGTTGCGAACCATCCGTGGGCGACCGAGAACGCTCCTCGGTTTGCTTCGTCCCAGGACAGCGTGAGGGCGACGCGGGCGGCTGGGAGATCCTTTCCCTCGCCGGAGTAGGCGACGTACGCCTGCTCGCGCAGCCTGATCGCGTCGCCGAGCTTGCCTCTCCACCAGGCGGCCTCGCCGTAGCGCTCGAGATCCTCGGCGCTCAGGGTCGCCTGATCGAGCTGTTCATAGGCCTCGAACGCTTCACGCCACGATTGGCGGGAAGCTGCATTTCGGGCGACGTCCGACTGGTTGATCGCCTGCGTCATGGTCGTATTGTCACATCAGCCGTCAACGACGTCGGAGATCGCAGCCAGCCGCCTCCGGAGCCAGGCTGTCCCCGGCGGGAGGCTCGCAAACGCAGAAGCCGCCCGAAGTGCGATTACCTCGGGCGGCTCCTGAGGCGGTTGTCCCGCGTCCCACTCGCAAGGAGGGGCTCGCGGGGGAACCAGGGTTCCCCCGCGCTAGTTACATCATCCCGCCCATGTCTGGCATACCGGCCCCTGCACCGGCCGGGGTCTTCTCCGGCGGCTCGGCGACGATTGCCTCGGTGGTGAGGATGTTCTTCGCAATCGAGGCTGCGTTCTGCAGCGCCGAGCGCGTGACCATCGTCGGATCGATGATCCCGGCCTTGACGAGATCCTCGTACTCGCCCGTCTCGACGTTCAGGCCGTGGCCCTTCGTCCCGTTGCGGATCTTGTCGATCACGAGCGAGCCCTCGAGGCCGGCGTTGTTGGCCAGCTGACGGATCGGCTCCTCGAGCGCGCGCGTCACGATCTGCGCGCCGGTGCGGTCGTCACCGTCGAGCTCGTCGGCCTTGATGGCCGCAGTCGTGTTGAGGAGCGCGACGCCGCCGCCCGGGACGATGCCCTCTTCGAGGGCCGCCCGCGTGGCCTGCAGCGCGTCCTCGACGCGGTGCTTCTTCTCCTTCATCTCGGTCTCGGTCGCAGCGCCGACCTTGATCACCGCAACGCCGCCGGCGAGCTTCGCCAGCCGCTCCTGCAGCTTCTCGCGGTCGAAGTCG
>JBKPQP010000105.1:0-3781 GCA_046734155.1 Actinomycetota bacterium
CGCGACCTGGATCCTGTTCGCCCGCGGCCCGGCGACACGAGAGCGTCTGCTCCTCGCGAGCGCGGCGGCGCTCGTCGCCTTCCTCGCGCTCGGCAAGGTGCTGTCGCCCCAGTTCCTGATCTGGCTGATCCCGATCGTCCCGCTCGTCTACGGGCGCCGCGGCCTGGTCGCGTCGCTGGTGCTCGGGGCTGCGCTGCTCGTCACGCAGCTCTGGTTTCCGTACCGCTACTGGGATCTGGCGCTCCACTTCGGTGCGCTCGAGTCGTGGCTCGTGCTCGTCCGCGACCTGCTGCTCGTCGCGCTGTTCGTCGTCCTTGCGCGCGGGCTAGTCGACCGAGACGCGGAACGTCATGCAGCTCGTCGCCCGGCCTGAGCCGTCGCACTCGATCAGGGCGCCCTCGAGGCGAACGTCTCCGTCCGCGGTCTCGAACCGGACCGGGATCCCGGTCCGCATGCGCTTGATCGCGAGCTCGGCCTTGACGCCGATCACCGAGTCGTGCGGGCCGGTCATGCCCGCGTCGGTGATGGCGGCCGTCCCGCCGGGCTGAACGCGAGCGTCGTTCGTCTGCACGTGCGTGTGGGTCCCGAAGACGGCCGTCACCTTGCCGTCGAGATAGCGGGCCAGCGCCACCTTCTCGCTCGTCGCCTCGCCGTGGAAGTCGACGAGGATGACCGGCGTCTCGCGCGTCGCCTCCTCGACGAGCTCGTCGATCGACTCGAACGGCGTCACCGCAGGAGCCATGAACAGGTCGCCGAGCAGGTTGATCACGGCGACGCGCGTCCCGTCTCGTGCCGAGCCCACCGTCCACCCGCGGCCGGGCGACGAGGCGGCCAGGTTCGCCGGGCGGATCACCCGGTCGGTGCCGGACAGGTAGGGGACGATCTCGCGCCGACGCCAGACGTGGTTCCCGAGTGTGATCACGTCCACGCCTGAGCCGAGCAGCGCGTCCGCGATCTTCGGCGTGATCCCGAGCCCGTCGGCCGCGTTCTCCCCGTTCGCGACCACGAAGTCCAGGGCTAGCTCCTCGCGCAGGCCGGGCAGGCGCTCCTCGACGGCGCGCCGGCCGGGGCGCCCGTTCACGTCCGCTATGAAGAGGATCCTCAGGGTGTTGCGAGCGTCGCGGCGGGGTGGATCTCGAACGAGACGTGGTTGCCCGCGTCCTGTGTGTACCGCGCGAGCGCCTGCTGCTCGACGTGCGAGAAGTCGATGATCGTCCCGATCTTCGAGATCGACGCGGCGACCGACGAGCCGACGGTCAGCGCCGGATCGGGACGGAGGTGCGTGACGCGCACGACGAGCGCAGGCGCGCTGGTCGGCTGGATGTCGATCCGCGACCCGAACGTCTGCCCGCGGAGGGTCAGCGGGGAGATCCCGACGATCGTCCCGTCCACCGGCGAGTAGACATCGGTCCCCACGCCCGCGCCGACGTCGAGCGACGCGGTGCTCGGTCCGGTCTCGCCGCCGAGCATGTAGTACGACAGCCCGTGCCCGTTGCCGCCGAAGAGCTTGCTCGCGATCCGCTGCAGGAGGCCCTCGTTCGCCTGGCGCCCCACCGGCTCCATCGCCAGCGCCCCGCCGCCCACCGCGTGGTAGCCGATCGCGGTGACGCGATCCTGCGCGATCGGGAGCTGGAGCCGGAGCGATCCGCGCAGCGCGACGACCTGCGGGCGCGGCTGACCGGCCGGCAGGAACCGGTTCGCGGGCGCCGGCCGCGTCTGCGTTGGTTGCGACGAGCCGCTGTTCGCGAAGGCGGTGAGCAGAAACGTGACGAGGAGCGCGATCGATAGCACGACCAGACCGGCGATCCGCCGGGTTCTCCGTCTCGCCGATGCTCGAGCTTTCGACGTGCGGCGCGCCTGCCCGGGGGCACGGGGCGAGGGCATGCGCGGCACCGTAACCGATGTTTCCGAGTCCTGCAAAAACGCATCGGACGCTCGGCTTTGTAGGAGCGCGAGCCGCGGCGGCAGTGGGGCCTCCTCCCACACGTCCGGCCGCTCGAGCGCGAGACTGCCCTCCTCGAACGCGGACCAGTCCCACGCGGGCGGTCTGAGCGTCAGGACCTGCGCAGTACGATTCGGGGCATGTCGGGAGGGACTCCGACGATCCAGATCCCCCGCTGGATCCAGCTGGTCGGTCTTCCGATTCTGGCGCTGATCGCGCTCCTGATCGTAGGGAAGGTCTTTCACGCCGTCTTCCTCTTCATCGTCGCGGCGCTGATCGCGCTCCTGCTCGAGCCGCTGGTGCGCGCTCTGGTGCGACTCCGGATTCCGCGCGGCTTCTCTATCGCGATCGTCTACCTCAGCTTCGCCGCCGCGCTGGCCGCCGTGTTGATCGCCGTCGGCGTGATCGTCGTCGACCGCACGCAGTCGGCTGCAAATCGGATCGACACCTACCTTACGAGCGAAAGCGGACGGCCCCCGCAGACCGGTTTCGAGCGCGACGTCGACCGTTTCCAGGTGTGGCTCGACACCCACCACCTCGAGCGAATCGACGTCAAGAAGCAGGGCACCGACTTCGCGCAGAGCGTCAAGGGCAAGGACGTCGAGAAGTACACGACCGACGTCATCGACTTCCTGCGTGGCGCAGCCATCTCGATCTTCCAGCTGATCTTCGCGCTCGTGCTGATCCTGGTCGTCTCGATCTACATGCTCTTGGACATGAGTCGGCTGAAAGCGCGGGTCGACCGGCGCTTTCCGCCCTCTCCGGGCAAACCGGGGCTGATCGTCCAGATGGAGCAGGCCGTCGCCGGCTATGTGCGCGGCCAGGTGCTGCTGTCGCTGATCATCGGCACGAGCGCGGGCATCGGCATGTGGGTGCTCGGGACGACCGGCCTCGTGCCGGGGGCGGACAAGTACGCGGTCGTCTTCGGCGCCTGGGTGGCCGTAATGGAGCTGATCCCGTACCTCGGGCCGTGGCTCGGCGCGATCCCGCCGATCATCTACGCCCTCGTCGTGCATCCGTTGTCGGCGGTCTGGGTCGCGCTGCTCTTCCTCGGGATCCACCAGATCGAGGGGCACGTCGTGGTGCCGAACGTGATGGGAAGCGCGCTGCGGTTGCACCCGCTGCTCGTCATCTTCGGGCTCCTCGCGGGCGGAGAGCTGTACGGGCTTCCCGGGATCCTTGTCGCGCTGCCGTTTCTCGCGGTGATGCGCGCGATGTGGGAGTTCTTCGGCGAGCGCGTCCAGTTCGAGCCTTGGAAAGGCGGTGAAGTGCCGGTTGAGGTCGAGGTGGAGGAGACAGGACCGATGAAGCCGGCCGCGCAACGGCCTGTCCGCGTCAGCGAACCGGGGGAGGTCTCGGAAGAACCGGGAGATGGCCCCGGCGGCGAAGACACTGCTGAGATCCGTAGAGTGAATCCGTGAGCGCCTTTCCGGCCACTCGTCTGCGCAGGCTCCGCCGTTCCGGCGCCCTGCGCTCGCTCGTCCGCGAGACTCGGCTCGACCGCGCCGACCTCGTCTACCCGCTCTTCGTCGGGCCTGAGAGCCGCGCGAACGAGGAGCTGCCCGCCATGGGGCGCTTCTCGGTCGACGATCTCTCGCGGGAGGTGGAGGAGCTACTCGGCCTCGGCCTGTCGTCGGTGATCCTGTTCGGGATTCCCGAGGAGAAGGACGAGGAGGGCTCCGGCGCGTACGCCTCTGCCGGGATCGTCCAGCGGGCGCTCCGGTCGCTGCGTGAGCGCTACCCGGATCTCGTCCTCGTCACCGACGTGTGCCTCTGCGAGTACACCTCGCACGGCCACTGCGGCGTGATCGAGAACGGCGAGGTCGCGAACGACGCGAC
>JBKPQP010000106.1:0-6944 GCA_046734155.1 Actinomycetota bacterium
TAGCCGCCAACGCCGAGCGCCCCCGCTCTCACACCTGAATACCTCCCCACCAAACAGCCCAGTCAATCCCGCAGCTCTAGCTCGAGCCGCAGCCGGCCGAGGAGTTCGTGTGAACGCCGCTAGGCTGGAGTGGTAGGGGGAGGTCGCTCGTGGGGCAGCGTCTGCCCGGGCGGCTCCTGCGTCGGCGCCGCCGAGGGTGCAGCCTCCGCTGCCGCGGCGCTCAGCCTGAAGTAAAGGACCGTCAGGACGAGCGCGAAGAACGGGGCAGTCAGCGTCCCCGAGACGACAGCCGAGACGAAGTTCTTCAGCCAGTCGGCGAGCGGGCTCAGGATGAGCGAGAGCACGATCTCGAAACCGGCATAGATGAGGACCGTGAGCACGATGATGCCGAGCACGCGCCAGAAGTAGCCGCGGACCAGTTCGAAGCTACGCCCGAACGACTCGCCCGCGCTCTTCCCCTCGATGACGATCGCAGGAATGATCACGCACCAGAAGGTCAGCAGCACGAGCCCCGGGATGATGAGCAGGATGAAGCCGATGCCGATCGCGATCGCGGCGATCACCCCCGCCACGATCACCGGAGTGAGGTGCGCCTGGGCGGCTGCGAAGGTCTCGCTGAGAGACAGATCGGCGCGGCCGTCTCGGATGTCCTCCACCGCCTTCACGAGCGCGGCCTGGAGCCAGAAGATCGCGACGAGCGAGATCAGCGCCGCAAGGATCGCGCCCACCCAGGTCAGGAGCGCCACGAGAATCGCGCCGATGATCGCTACCGCCAGGTAGACGATGAACGAGATCGACAGCAGGTGGCGCCAGTGCGCCTTGTACAGGTTCCAAGCCTCGCCGATCACGCCGCTGGTCGGGCTCATGCCGGGCGGACCCTAAGGGCTGCCGCCGAGCGACACAACTTCTCGGACCGTGCCGGCCCGCTGATGCCGAGCCTCGATGCCGAGCTCGCCGCCCTGAGGCGCCTCGATCACCCACTCGAGCTTCGTCAGGTCCGCCGTCGAGTCGTCGCCGCCCCACCATAGGACGCTCCGCTTGTGCACGCGGCCTTCGAGCTGCCCCGCCTCCGTCTTCTTCTCGCCCACGACGAGCTCCGCGCCCTCGGGCAGCGTCAGCTCGACCTCCAGCGGACGCACCGCCTTCCGTTCGATGGCCTTCTGCGTCACCTGCGTCGGCAGCCAGCCCGTGTTCTGGAGGACGAGCCGCACCCTGTGCCTCCCCTCCCCCACGGCGTCGACGTCGAGTGACTTGACCTCGAGCCGCGGCGAGATGAGCAGGTGCCAGAGCGCCCAGTCCGAGTGCGGCGCGATCTCGGCCTCGAGGAACTGCGGCGGGACGTTGGCCCAGGCGTACATGACATCCCAACCGCCGAGCTCGACCTTCCCCAGCTGTGGGTGATCGAACTCGTACCAGTCGACGTACCCCTTCCCGTCGAGCTTTTCGTCGTTCCAGCGCAGGAGCTTCAGGTCGTCTTCCGGCGGGTGCTCCTTCATCCACTCGATGAAGCCGTAGTCCTCGATCCCCGCCTGGCGCTGGGGGCTCCAGAACTCGGTCGTCCATGAGTAGACGCCGATGTAGTCGTAGAACCAGTCGGTGGTCGAGCCGGTGATCGACTGCTTGGGCTCGTACTTGAAGTCGTGGAAGATCGAGATCGCCGGGTAGCCCGTCCTCTTCGTCGCCTCGGCGCCGATCACCTTGTACGCCCGGAGGTCCGGAACCGGGAAGTGATCGTCGTCGTAGCCGCCGTATGGCCGTAGGTGGACGCCCGAGAACGTGTGGTACGAGATGTAGCCCGTGATGTTCGGGCGCGCGACGATCGCCTCCATGTGGGCGCGAGTCTCGGGCTCGGAGAGTGGGAACGGTCCGGCGCCGTACTGCTCGCCCTCGGGCTTCCACTCGACCGGAAAGTTCCGGTTCAGGTCGAGGCCCTCGAAGGGCGGCGGGATCTTGATCTGAACCCCGTCGTAGTTCCGGATCAGGCCCTCCCAGAGCACGCGGTAGAACGTGCCGTCCTCGGGGCCTTCGTCCGGGTCGCGCGGCGTCATCATGCGCGCGTCGTCCGGGTGCGCCTTCCAGGCGCCGTTGGGGTCCTCGAGGCGCATCATCAGGACACGCCCGTCGCCGTCGACGTCCTCTTCGTAGAGCCCGTCCTGCTCGTCGAGCCGCGGGTACGGCCGCAGGCTCGAGCGCACGAAGTGCGGCTTGTCCGCGAGCGCCGCCTCGGAGCCGTCCACGGTCAGGCGCGGCACGACGTAGAAGACGCGGGTGTCGAGGCAACGCGTCACCTTCGGGTCGCTCCCGTAGCCGCGCAGCAGCTTGTCGAGGAGGTGGAGCGCGGCCGTGCAACCCGTCACTTCGATCGCGTGGATGTTGGCCTCGACGAGGAAGCCCGGCTTCTCGAGATCCGGCCCCGTGTCGAAGTTCGTGACCGTCGCGAGCCAGATGTCCCGGCCCTCGTACGACTTGCCGATGCTCTCGACCCGGAAGAGCTCCGGCCGCTCCTGACCCCACGCCTGGAGGATCTCGGTCAGCTCGTCGTACCGGTAGAACCGGTCGAACGCGACGTCAGGCATGCGCGGAGCTTAAGCCGAGAGCTCGGACACGAGCGGCCTGGTGTCGAGCGGGTCGAAGCCGATGCGCGCCGCGATCTCCTCGCTCGCCGGCTTCGTGCCCTCGCTGAAGAGGTCCCGTAACCGGTCCCCGGTCTCCTCGGAGCGCCACCAGCTCTCGCCGACCTCCTGCGCCAGGAACTCGCGGAGCTGGGCCGAACGGATCCACGCGCGCAGGTAGTCGGCGGAGTAGAAGCCCGCGTCCATGTCCGCGAGGTAGTTGTCGGGCCGGTAGTAGACGCCGGTCGCGTCGCTGATCTTCTCCGAGTACCCATCCGGCGTCCCGCCGTCTTCGTTGAAACGGCCCCAGAAGTCGAGCTCGAAGCCGAGCTTGGCCGCGTAGCGGCGGTAGAGGAGCGCCTCGAGGAAGGTCGTCGCCTCCGCGTTCCGCTTCGCCTCCTCGTCCGAGAGCCCGAAGTACTCCGAGTGCCAGCCGGGCTCGCGCGAGATCGCCTCGAGGATGAACGAGTAGATCTCAGTCAGTGCGTGATCGCGCGAGAGGTTGCGGAACGTATACGGGAGGTTCGGGTCGCAGCCCGCGTAGTGCAGTGCGTGGCCCGCCTCGTGCAGGAACGCCTGGTAGTCGTGGAGCCCGCCCTGGGCCCGAGTGATCAGGTGGACAACCTCCGGCGCGTCGGCCGCGATCACGCACGCGCGCGGAGATTTTTGCGGGCGGTCGTCCAGGTCGAGCCGGATCCGCGAGTCGTTCGCGAGGTCGAAGCCGAGCTTCGAAAGCGTGTCCATGCAGACCTCGACGGCTCGGTCCTTCGTGTAGGTCGCCTCGAGCGGCGAGAGCCGCCGCATGTACGAGACGTGAAACGCCGACGGCCGCTGTTCGCGCTCGTCGCCGAGCAGGCGCTCGAACCAGCGGTCCCGGAGCGTCGCGTACGCGTCGGCGCTCTCCGAGCTCGCGGCTGCGAGCCGCGCGGCGAGGTCGCGCAGCGAGATGCCCTTCTCCTCCTCGTTGCGCGCCACGGGATCCGTGATCCCCGAGAGCTCGCCCGCGAGCGCGCTCTCGTCGCGAATCAGCTCACGCCGGCCCTCGTTGAACTCCGCCGACACGTCGGCCTGGAGCTCGCCCAGCTCGTCCCGCTCGCCGTAGTTCGGGAGCACGGCCAACTTCGCCTGCGCCGTCCGCAGCGGAAGCTCCTCGTCTTTGTACGTGACGCGCGCGGCGAGGATCGCGTTTTCCAGCTTGTCCTTGCGCTCCGAGAGCTCCTGGTCGGCGACCCCGGCCTCACACTCGAGGCGCAGGCGGAAGATCCGCTCGTGCTCGTCGCCCTCCGCGCCTTCCTCGGCCGAGCGGAGCGCATCGAGCTGGTCACGGCTGAACAGATCCGCGTACCGGGCCACGATCTCGGCGCGCTCGGAGACTTCCTTCTCGCCGACGCGGACCGCACGCACTTCCTCGGCCCGCTCGAAGAGGTACTTCCGCAGGCGCTCTTCGTACTCCGCAGGGGTGCGAACCGTGGCCACGCTCACTGTTGGCAATCTACACGGCCGACCTTGATATTGTCAACTATATTCTGCTCAGTGCTCGACCGCGTGCGAGCAGAGGCGATCGACCGTGGCCCGGAAGACGTCGAGATCGAACGGCTTCCGGATGAAGTCGTCGGCGCCGGCGTCGAGCGGCGGATCGCTCACCGAGGTGCCGCTGAGCAGACAGATCGATGCATCGGGCTGCTTCGACCTGATCACCGGCACGAGCTCTCGGCCGTCCCTGCTCCCGACGTGCAGGTCGAGCAGCACGAGGTTGACCTGCTCGTGCGTGAGGACCTCGTCGGCCAGGTCGATCGTGGCGGCCTCGAGCACCCGGTAGTTCTCGAGCTCGAGGTTGACGCGGCACAGCATGCGCAGCGCGGGGTCGTCCTCGACGACAAGAACCGTCGCCACCTCGTCCCCCGCAGGCCGCTGCGAGTTGATCGACATTCCCATACGTGTGTCGACCGCTAGACGTGTCCACCCTACTCCCCCTTGCGGTCGGGTGCAGAAAAAAGTCGCTATTTGCGGGCTTTTGGCGTGTCAGAGCCGTACCTCGAACGAGCGACCGGCCGTTCTCGGATCGGATGGGCACCGAGACCCCCATCGAGTGGATCGAGACCATCCTCCGAATCTACGTTCGGAGGGCGGCGCCGACCTCGGGCTTCCGCCGCCGCGCGTGGCGCGAGTTCCAGCGCGCGCTCGACCCGCTGGCGCCTCCCCGGCCGCTGGACTTCCGGCGGGCGTATCGACCGGTCGGTCGGGACGCGCGCACGGATTGAACCCGCGCACGCTGAGGACCGCGCGGCAAGCGGCGCCTAGGTCTCTCCCGCCCGGGCGTTCTTGATCCGGTCGAGCGTCCGCTCGCGGCCGAGTAGCTCGATGCTCTCGAAGAGCCCGGGAGAGACCTTCGAGCCGGTGACCGCGATGCGAATCGGCTGGAACGCCTCGCGCGGCTTCAGCTCGAGGCGATCGGCGAGACCCCGCAGAGACTGCTCGATCGACTCGGCAGTGAAGGGATCCACCTCCATGAGGGCCAGCTCCGCCTCCCTCAACACCTGGCCGTCGAGGGGCTCAGAATCCAGCTCGACCTCGTGGAAGAAGAAGCCGGCGAAGTCCGGATACTCGGACAGCCTGGAGATCTTCTCCTGGACGAGCGGCACCGTCGCTCGGACGAGCGCCACGTCCCACTCGTAGTCCTGCTCACGGAGGTAGAGGGCCAGCCTGTCCGCGTACTCGTCGGGCGGGAGCTCGCGCAGGTGGACGCCGTTCAGCCAGTCGAGCTTCTGGAAGTCGAACACGGCCGGGCTCGCGCCCACGCGCTCGAGTGTGAACCGCTCGACGAGCTCGTCGCGAGACATGACGGTCGTCTTGTCGTCGTAGCTCCAGCCGAGGAGAGCGAGGAAGTTGACGAGCGCCTCGGGAATGTAGCCCTCGTCGCGGAACTCCTCGACCGAGGTCGCGCCGTGCCGCTTGGAGAGCTTCTTGCCGTCCGGGCCGAGGATGTTCGCGAGGTGCCCGTACTCCGGGAGCGGTGCACCGAGCGCCTCGAGGATCTGGATCTGCTTCGGCGTGTTCGAGATGTGGTCCTCGCCTCGGAGGACGTGCGTGATTCCGTCGAGCCAGTCCTCGATCGGCGAGGCGAAGTTGTAGGTCGGCCTGCCGTCGGCGCGGACGAGGACGAGGTCCTCGATCTTCTCGTTCGGCTGCTCGATCCGGCCGCGGATCAGGTCGTCCCACGCGGTCGCGCCCTCGTTAGGCATGCGCATCCGGATCGCGCCCTCGTCCTCGTAGGCGACTCCCTCGGCGACGAGCCGCTGCGCCTCCTCGCGGCAGCGCTCCATGCGATCGAGCTGGAAGGTGAGCTCGCCGTCCCAGTCGAGGCCCAGCCAGCGGAGCGACTCCTGGATCTGCTCGGTCGCAGTGTCGACCTCGCGGCTCGTGTCCGTATTCTCGATCCGCAGCCGGAATTCGCCGCCCTCGTGGCGCGCGAAGAGCCAGTTGAAGAGCGCAGTGTGGACGCCCCCGATGTGGAGGAAGCCCGTCGGGCTAGGCGCGAAGCGGACGACAGGCGGCATGCGCCGTATCGTACGGACCGTGTTCATCGGCGCTCATGTCTCGTCGGCGGGCGGGATCCACACGGCGATCGACCGGGCCCAGGACATAGGGGCCGACTCGGTGCAGATCTTCACGCAAAGCCCGCGTATGTGGCGGCCGACGAACCACCCGCCCGAAAACTTCGAGCGCTTCAAGGAGCGGCGCGCAGAAGCGGGGATCGACGGCGTCCTCTGCCACGCGCTGTACCTGATCAACCTCGCGAGCCCCAAGGACGACATGTACGAGAAGTCGGTCGCGGCGCTGTCGAACACGGTCGATGTCGGCTGCGCGATCGAGGCGGACGGCGTCGTGTTCCACATCGGGTCGCATCTCGGTGCGGGCATGGACGCAGGGCTGAAGCGTGTCGTGAAGGCCATGAAGAAGGTGCTCGACCGCTGCTCGGAGACGACGTGGCTGCTGATGGAGAACTGCGCCGGGACCGGCGCGACGATCGGGCGGTCGATCGAGGAGCTCGCGGAGATCTTCGACCGGCTCGGAGCCCACCCGCGGCTCGGGGTGTGCCTCGACTCGTGCCATCTCTATGCGTCGGGGTACGACGTGACCGACGAGGCGGCACTCGACGCCGTGCTCGACCAGGTGGACGCCTCGATGGGGCTCGACCGGCTTCGCGCGCTCCACGTCAACGACTCGCAGACGCCGCTCGGCTCGAATCGCGACCGGCACGCGAACATCGGTGAGGGCCTGATGGGCAGGAAGCTCGGCGTGTTCCTGCGACACCGCCGGCTCCAGAACTTG
>JBKPQP010000107.1:0-3217 GCA_046734155.1 Actinomycetota bacterium
TCGACGACGAGCGGCACTCGATGCACGGCGAGGAAGTCCGCGACAGTGTCGATCAGCTCGCGTGAGAACAGCATCCCCGTCTTCGCCGCATCGACGCCGATGTCCGAGAAGACCGCCTCGAGCTCCGCCTCGACGAAGCCAGGTGGAAGCTTCTGCACGGCGGTCACGCCGAGCGTGTTCTGCGCGGTGAGTGCGACGATCGCGCTCGTCCCGAAGCAGCCTGCGGCCGCGAAGGCCTTCAGGTCCGCCTGGATCCCCGCCCCGCCCCCAGAGTCGGAGCCGGCGATCGTGAGACATCTCGGAACGGCCAAATCAACTCCCTTCGCCGGTACTAACCGGATCAGGTTCAGCGGGTGTGTTCTCAGCCTCGCAAACGAGGCACCCCGGTACGCCAAGGCTACCATCGGGCCCGTGGCCCTCGGCGTGGCTCAGTGGGACGATTTGCTGCAGAGCGAGGAGCTCGCGTACCTCGGTGAAGAGGCCGCTCGGGACGCGATCACGGCTCCTCTGCCGGACGACTTGCCGAGCGGCTTGCGCGAGCGTCTGGTTGAGAACGGCGTCTCCGAGCTCTACTCGCACCAGGCCGCCGCCTGGGAAGCGACGCAAGACGGACGGAATGTCGCGATCACGACCGGGACGGCAAGCGGAAAGAGCCTCGCCTTCAACCTGCCCGTCCTCGCGGCGCTCACCGAGGAGCCGAAGCTGCGCGCGCTGTACGTCTACCCGACGAAGGCGCTCGCGCAGGACCAGGTGCGCGCACTCGGCGAGTTGAAGGTCAAGCACATCCGCGCCGCGATCTACGACGGCGACACCGAGAGCGAGCGCCGCTGGCAGGTTCGCAAGTGGTCGAACCTCATCCTGACCAACCCGGACATGCTCCACGTGGGCGTCCTGCCGCACCACGACCGTTGGGGCGACGTGCTCGCGAACCTGCGTTACGTCGTCGTCGACGAGGCGCACGTCTACCGAGGCGTCTTCGGCTCGCACGTGGGCAACGTGCTCCGCCGCCTGCGGCGGCTCGCACGTGTGTACGGGTCCGAGCCGCAGTTCCTGCTCGCCTCGGCGACGATCGCCAACCCCGGCGAGCTGGCGACCTCCCTCACCGGCCTCGACTTCACGGTCCTCGGCGAGGACGGCGCGCCTAGAGCAGAGCGCACGATCGCGCTCTGGAATCCGGAGCTGATCGACGAGGAGCTCGGTGAGCGCGCCAGCGCCCTCGCTGACGCGTCGAAGCTCATGGCAGGCCTCGTCGAGCGCGATCTCCGCACGCTCGCCTTCGCCAAGGGCCGCGGGACTGCGGAGCTCATCCACCGATTCGCGGCCCAGCGGCTCGGCGACGCGTCCCACCTCTCTCCGTACCGGGCCGGGTATACGCCAGCCCAGCGCCGCGAGATCGAGCAACGGCTCTTTTCCGGCGACCTGCTCGGTGTCAGCGCGACGAACGCGCTCGAGCTCGGCATCGACGTCGGCGCCCTCGACGCCGTGATCTCGGTCGGCTTCCCCGGGACGATGGCGAGCCTGCGCCAGCAGTGGGGCAGAGCGGGCCGCCGCGGCCACGGGCTAGCCGTCCTCGTCGCGACCGAGGATGCCCTCGACCAGTACTTCATGCGCGAGCCCGAGACGCTGCTCGGCAGACGCGTGGAGGCTGCGATCCTCGACCATGAGAACCCACGTGTCCTCGACGGGCACATCGCTGCGGCAGCGTTCGAAGCGCCGC
Source organism: Actinomycetota bacterium (assembly GCA_046734155.1). GTDB lineage: Bacteria > Actinomycetota > Thermoleophilia > Gaiellales > Gaiellaceae > VAXT01. The sequence continues at coordinate 1,718 of JBKPQP010000107.1, forward strand.
TCGACGACGCCGATGCGGAGGTGCTCGGCGCCGAGGCGCTCCGACGGGCGGCCAAACATCCGGAGCTCGAGAAGACGCCGGCCGGGTACGTGTGGGCGGGCCGCGACTATCCGGCTGCGCGCTTCGGCCTGCGCTCGACGAGCCCCGACGTCTTCACGCTCGTCGAGACCGAGACCGGCTCTGTGCTCGGTACGGTCGAACGGGAGCGCGCGTACTCGACCGTCTATGAGGGTGCGATCTACCTGCACCTCGGGGAGAGCTACCGCGTGATCGCGCTCGACCTCGCCACGCGCAGCGCTCTCGTCGAGCCGTTCTCGGGCGACTACTACACGCAAGCGAAGAAGGAGACGATGACCTCGATCGCGGAAACGCTGCGAACCGAGCGCCGCCTCGGGCTCGACCTCGCGTTCGGGCGGGTCAGCGTCACCGAGCAGGTCGTCGGCTACCAGCGCAAGTCGATCCGCGACCAGTCGACGCTCGAGCTCGTCGGGCTCGACCTCCCCGAGACGACGTTCGAGACCGAGGCGGTCTGGTACGTCCCGGAGCCCGGACAGCTCGAAGGCCTGACCGAGATGCCGAAGCTCCTGGGCACCCTCCACGCGGCAGAGCACGCGATGATTGCGATCCTCCCGCTCTGGGCGATGTGCGACCGCTGGGACATCGGCGGCCTCTCGACGAACGTCCACTACCAGACCGGTCGCCCCACGGTCTTCGTGTACGACGGCCACTCCGGTGGAGTCGGGATCACCGAGCGCGGGTTCGAGACGTTCGAGGGCTGGGTCGAAGACACAGCGAAGATGCTCGACGGTTGCCCTTGCGAGAGCGGCTGCCCCTCGTGCGTGCAATCGCCGAAATGCGGGAACCTGAACGAGCCGCTCGACAAGGCCGGAGCCCTCGAGCTGCTCGGTCGTATGCTCGCCGCGTGATCCAGAGCATGACCGCGCCGCTCAGGCGCGTCCTCGTCCGTCCGCCGAGCGCCGATATGTCGCGCTGGCGCGAGTACGGCTGGCGCGCCGAGCCGGATGCTAGGCGGATCGCCGAGGAGCACAGCGCTTTCTGCGCGACGCTCGAGGATGCCGGCGCCGAGGTCGTGCACGGCGCGCGAGCGGAGAGCAACGTCGACGCGATCTACGTCTTCGACCCTGCGCTCGTGACCGATGCGGGCGCGATCCTGCTCAGGCCCGGCAAAGAAGCTCGACGCGACGAGGTGGCCGCGGTTCGTGCCGAGTTCAAGGCGAGCGGTGTCTCGATCGCGTCCGAGCTGACCGCTCCTGCTCTCGCCGAGGGTGGCGACACCTTGTGGCTCGACGAAAGCACTCTCGTCGTCGGGCTCGGCTACCGGACAAACGCGACCGGAGCCGCGCAGATCGCCGTCGCGCTCCCGACCGTCGACGTGCTCACGGTCGACCTCCCGCACCACCGCGGCCGCGGCGAAGTGCTCCATCTGCTGTCGCTGATCAGCCCGCTCGACGACGATCTCGCGCTCGTCTACCTGCCGCT
>JBKPQP010000108.1:0-6555 GCA_046734155.1 Actinomycetota bacterium
GACGCAGACTTGTGCGAGCGGGGTTCCGAGCAGCTCGTCGACCGGGACGACGTTGCCCGGGCTCGACGGCTTCGCAACGAGCGGGACGAGCCCCGCGAGGTCGATCTCCTCGACCTCGTCGAAGTCGTCTCGCGAGTCTCCCGTCTCGAGCGCAGTGAAGTCGCCGGAGCGTTCCTGCTCGTCGAACCAGGCCTTCGTCTCGTCGTCCGACGGGAAGACGGCGCCAGTTGCACCGAGCTCGGCGATCATGTTCGCGATCGTCCCGCGCTCGGTGTAGGTCAGGGTCGAGACGCCGGGCCCGGTGAACTCGAAGATGGCACCGCGCCCGCCGCGAACACCACGCCGCCGGAGGAGCTCGAGGATGACGTCCTTCGCCTGGATCCAGGGCCGCTGCAACTCGTTCTCGAGGAAGACGCCGACGGTCTTGGGACACGGCAGCTCGAACGGGTGGCCGGCCATGCAGACCGCCACGTCGAGCCCGCCCGCGCCGATCGCGATCATCCCCGCCGACCCGGACTGGGTCGTGTGGCTGTCGGCGCCGATCAGCGTCTTGCCCGGTGTCGCAAAGCGCTCGCAGTGGATGTAGTGGCAGATGCCGTTCCCGGGCCTCGAGAACCACGCGCCGTACTTCGCTGCCATGGCCTGCAGGAATCGGTGGTCGTCGGGATTCTTGAAGTCGATCTGGAGGATGTTGTGGTCGACGTAGACGACCGCGGTCTCGACCTCGACCCGCTCGTGGCCGAACAGCTCGAACTGCATCATCGCCATCGTCCCGGTCGCGTCCTGGACCAGCGTTTGGTCGACGGCGATCGCGATCTCGGTGCCCGGCGTCAGCTCCCCACGGACGAGGTGCTCTTCGAGAATCGTGCGTGCGAGCGAGGCCATCGGGCCTCAGTATCTCAAGAGCGCAGCTACTCCCTCGGCGGGACCGAGATCCTCGTGCGCGGTCACCGCCCACACGGTGCCGCCGTGGGCAACCGTCTGGTGCACGGTGAGGTCGAGCCCGTCGTCGCGGCGGTCGGTTTCCGTCCCGTCGAGAGGACACTGCCCGCCCTCGGCGGAGAGCCGCCCGCAGGCGGCGCACTGCCAGGCCTCGTGGTCTGCCCCCTCCTCGTAGAGCAGGACTTCGACACGCGCGTCCGAGGCCGCCTCGAGCGTCTCGGCCCAGCCCGACGCCGCCCGACCGCCGCGGCCCGCTCCTTCACGCCAGCGATCGATCAACGAAGCCTCGTGCCGCCCACGCGCCTTCTCGAGGATCGGGCTCGTCAACTGAAGCAGCTTCTCCGGCGACGCGTGCGCGTCGGCGCTCGTCCAGCCGACGATTGCGCTCTTCGTTCCGCTCGAGAGCAACTCCTCGAACTCGGCGCGGGTCTCCTCGGAGGAGACGACGATCACCTTCGGCGCGCGCATCCTGCGCACCCGCCGGTCGAGTTCCTCGGCTACGTCCTTCAGGTGCTCGGAGACGAGCTTCTCGATGTGGCGCTGGAACCGTGACTGCGACCAGCCGCCCTGATCGTGGCGGCCGGGGACGTCGTCGGTGCGGTCGACGATTTCGTCCAGCCGTCCCGCGCGAAGCCTGAACAGCTCTCCGCGCTGGCGGCCAACGAAGGCGACGATTGCGCCTTCACCGCGGCCGACGAGCGGGACGAGCGGTGCGAGGTGGAACTCCCGGCCGACCCGGACGCGGTCGGGCACGGACTCGATCAGCGCGCGCGGGCGCCAGACATTGTCCATGCCGGCCGAGAAGAGCGCCACGCCATGCGCCCCGTCGCGCTGGAACTCGTTCGCGAAGTAGTCGCGGATCCGGCTGAAATCTTGCTTGAGCGCGACCCGCTGGTCATGTGTGAGCCAACGGCTGTTCGCCTCTGCATGGCGCTCGCCGTCGGTGAGCAGGGAGCTGATCCGTGTGGCGACGTCCCCGGCAGTCGGCGCCGTGCTCGGGTCGAGATCGAGGTAGAAGCTGATCGCGCATCCCTTCTCCGCCCGGAACTCCGCGAGCTCGCGGAGCCCGTCCCAGCTCACCGTCTCGGCCATGTCGATTCCTTTCCCGTCAAAGCGGCGATTCTATGCGTGTGACTCCTGTGATCCACACGATCGGACACGGCCGCCGTCCGCCTGAGGAGCTCGTCGAATGTCTCCGCGAGGTTGAAGTCGCGACGCTCGTCGACGTCCGGCGCTTCCCGTCGTCGCGGCGAAACCCACAGTTCAACCAGGCGACCCTGGCCGCGACTTTGGCGGACGTGGGCATCTCGTACCTGCACGCCCGCGAGCTCGGCGGCCTACGTACTGAGGAGCCGGGCGAGGAGCTGTTCGAGTGTCTCGGACGGTTCGCTGGCTACGCGTCCTGCATGCGCACGCCCACCTGGCAGGCAGCCCTGGACGAGGCGCTCGACGTCGCGAATCCGTGTCTGATGTGCGCAGAAACGCCCTGGCAGCGCTGCCATCGGCGCCTGATCGCGGAGCTCCTCGTCTCCCGCGGGCTCGAGGTTCTGCACCTCATCGAGCCGGGCGTACAAGAGCGGCACAATGCTCACTCGGCGGTCGAGATTCGAGACGGAATCCTGTACCTGTGCGGCCAACCGATCAGGGAAGTTTCAAGCGGTCCGATTCGTTGAATAACCTGGTGGACCCCATGGGTCCCGAACCTTTGGAAAAGATGCCTGTGAACGACGTGCGTGACCTGATCATCATCGGCGGTGGACCGGCCGGGTACACGGCCGCCCTTTACGCTGCGCGCGCAAACCTGAACCCGCTCGTGATCGAGGGAATCACCTTCGGGGGGCAGTTGATGATCACGAGCGACGTCGAGAACTACCCCGGCTACCCTGAAGGCGTGCTTGGCCCCGCGATGATGCAGGACTTCCGGCGCCAGGCCGAGCGCTTCGGTGCAGAGTTCATCTCGGACGACGTGACCGCCGTCGACCTCTCGGAGCGGCCGTTTCGCGTCGAGGTCGGCGACGACGAGCACCTCGCGCGAGCGGTGATCGTCGCCACGGGCGCAAGCGCGCGCCAGCTCGGGCTCGAATCCGAGCGGGTGCTCCAGGGGCGCGGCGTCTCGTACTGCGCAGTCTGCGACGCGGCCTTCTTCCGCAGCAAGAACGTCGTCGTGGTGGGCGGCGGCGACTCCGCGATGGAGGAGGCCATCTTCCTCACGAAGTTCGCCGACAAAGTGACGGTCGTCCACCGCCGCGACGAGTTTCGAGCCTCGCCGATCATGCTCGACCGCGCTCGGGCGAATCCGAGGATCGAGTGGGTCACGAACGCCGTCGTCGACGAGGTGCTCGGCGACGACGGCAAGGTCAGCGCAGTCCGCGTCCAGAACGTGAACACGGGCGAGAAGACGGAGATCCCGACCGACGGGCTCTTCGTCGCGATCGGGCACGACCCGAACACGCGGCTCTTCCTCGACCAACTCGATCACGACGAGGCCGGCTACCTCGAGGTGCAGCCCGGCTCGACAGCGACGAACATCAGGGGCGTGTTCGCGGCGGGCGACGTCGCCGACCACACGTACCGGCAGGCGGTGACAGCGGCGGGCACAGGCGCGATGGCCGCGCTCGACGCCGAGCGCTTGCTCTCGTCCGAAGAGGCCGAGCCCTTTCTGACGGCTCGGCACGCGGAAGCGGTCTAGCCGAAGCCCGCACTACCCTCGCTGCATCGCGAGGAGCGCCTGGACCGATCTGCTCGACCCGACCGAGGAGGAACTGCGCGAGCACGTCCCGCACGAGTTGCGCGCCGACGCCTGGGGCGAGCTCATGCGTCCGGCCGACCCGGACGGCCGCATGCCACGGCCGAGCATCAAGAGCCACGGCAACTACGTCCTCGGCATGCTGCTCGCTGCGGTCGCAGTGCCGGAGGAAGACATCGTCTACTACCAGGAGGTCGACTTCGTCCTCAGCCGGGATCGCATCGTCACCGTCCGCAAGACGCCCGGTGGGCTGCCGCCGTTCGACCCGAGCGACATCAGCGCCGTGTGCGACGCGGTTCCCCACGAGCACTCGCCGGGGACGATCGCCTATCTCCTGGTCGACGACGTCGCGGAGCGCTACCTCGACCTGCTCGACGCGCTCGACGACGAGATGGAGGAGCTCGAGGTGGGCATCGACACATGGCCGGCCGAGAAGATTCGCAGGCGGATCGCGGAGCTCAGGCGCGACCTGCTGCACATCCGGAAGACACTGGCTCCAACACGCGATGCAGTGCGTGAGGTGGTCGACGGCCGCGTGGACATCGAAGGCCGGACTCTCTTCACGCGCGAGGTGTTCCCGCCGGAAATCGAGCAGCAGTTCGGGACGACCTACGACAAGCTGCTCCGGGCGACGGAGGGCCTCGAGTACGCACGCGACCTGCTTTCTGCAGCCCGGGATTACCAGCAGGCCCGCATCTCGATCGACCAGAACGAGGTCGTCAAGCGGCTGAGTGCGATCGCGTCGATCCTCCTCGTTCCGACCTTCATCGTCGGCCTGTACGGCCAGAACTTCGTCCATATGCCCGAGTACCGCTGGCAGTACGGATATGCGTGGTCCTGGTCCCTGATCCTCGCGACGACGATCCTGCAGATTCTCTACTTCCGCCGCAAAGGCTGGCTCTAGCGCCTCCACAAGGCGTACCAGAGGGCCAGTCCGACGAGACCAAGGGCGGCAAGTGCGAGGACGGCGTAGCCAGCGTCGTGCAGTATCCGGACCGCGAGGTCGCCTGCGAGGTACGCGAAGACGCCGACCGAGATCGCCCAGCAGATCCCGCCCAGGGCGTTCCAGGCGAAGAAGCGCGGCCAGGGCATGCGATTCGCCCCTGCTAGCCACGCGGCCGTGACCCGAAGAAACGGCAGCCAGCGCCCGATGAAGACCGTCTTGCCGCCGTGGCGGTCGAAGAACGCCTCGCCGCGCTCGAGGAACGCTTTGCGCCGATCCTCGAACCGTCCCGGTCGTGAGAGGACCCGGCGCGCGCCGTGGCGTCCGAGCTCGTAGCCGATGTTGTCGCCGACGATCGCCGTTGCCGCTGCGATACCGATCACGAGCGGGAGCCAGAGCCTGTCCTGTGACGCGAGGACCGATGCGGTGATCAAGGCCGTCTCGCCCGGCAGCGGAAGGCCCGCGGATTCGCCTCCGATGAGCAGCGCGAGCAGGACGTACGCGATCCGCGTGGCCGGCAGGGAAAGGAAGAGGAGCACGCCCATGATGGTCGGTCGCGAGCCTAGAGCGCGGGGCTACGATCCTGCGAAGTGCCCTGGTTCATCTGCCCCAACTGCAAGCAGCGCTCGGTCGACATCGACGGCGTCGAAGGCTTCTCGGAGCAGACCCCGCAGTGCCGCCATTGCGGCTTTGGCTTCCTGTTCGAGCTGATGGACGACTACTACCCGGCGCCGAGCGCAGGGTTCATTGTCTGCGACGCGGAGGGGCGGGTCCTGGCCGTCGGCCGCGGCGTCTTCGAGCTGACCGGCTACCAGGAGAAGGACGTCCTCGGGAAGGACGTGCTGGAGGCGTTCTCGCTCTCGGGTTGGGAAGACGGCAAGAACCCGTCGGAGCTCTCCCGTGAGTGGGGAGTGCGCCGGCTCGGTGAGAAGCTCGAGCTCAGGACGCGGAACGGGCTCACTCAGCCGGTGACCGCAGACTTCTTCCCGGCGTACGACGAGGACGGCGGCTTGCTGGTCGCACTGTCCCGCCGCGAAAACTCCAAGTAACGGCGTCTTACCTAGTGAGGCTCCTCGCCCGGCTGAGGACGGATCGGCGCGAGAACTGCGTGCCGTAGGCCCTTCTCGGAGCCGGCCGACGCCCACATCTCCGTCCCGCTGACATTCAGCGGGAGCCGTGGCGCAATTGCTTCCCAAGCTTGGGAACGAATGCGGTCGTCCGCTGTCCGCACGACCGTTACGTGGTAGGCAAGGTCAGGGCGATTGCCCTTGTGCGGGGGCAGTGCGGGCCAGTGAGCGCCGATCGCGTCGGTCAACTCTCGGAGCCCGTCGTCCGGTTCAACAACGACGACCAACCCTCCGGGACGGTTTTCGAGTCGCGCAAGCCGTACCTCGATCGGAAGGAAGCTCTCGAGCAGCGACAGGGCCGGATCCCGCCACAGCTCAGGTGGCAGGAACGGCGTGCGGACGGTCACGTGCGCTGGGATGCCGAAGCGTGCTGCATAGTCGTGTTCAGCCCGCCAGCGAGCAACCAGTGGCTCGGCCGCGGGCGTGATCAGCAGGAGCCACATGCGCCCAGCGTAACCGTCGGTCAGACACGGCTCGAGGGGCAGAGATCCCGCACCACGCACTCCTCACAACGCGGGTTGCGCGCGATGCAGACGCGTCGGCCGTGCCAGATCAGCAGATGGGGAAAGACGCCCCAGTACTCGCGCGGGACGAGCCGCTGGAGGTCGCGCTCGATCTTCACCGGGTCGTCCTGCCTCGTCAGCCCAAGGCGCTGGGAGAGGCGCCGAACATGGGTGTCGACGACGATCCCCTGCGTGTCGCCGAGCTCTGACGCGACGACGTTCGCGGTCTTACGGGCGACTCCGGGCAGGCGCGTGAGCTCGTCCAGTGTGCGCGGCACCTCGCCGTCGAAGTCC
>JBKPQP010000109.1:0-7230 GCA_046734155.1 Actinomycetota bacterium
AGGTCGGGCCAGAGCTCGTTCACGTCCTCGAGCCCGACGCTGAGCCGGAGCAAGTTTTCGGGCACGCGGTCTCCCTCCCAGCGGTAGCGCGACTCCATCGTCGACTCGACTCCTCCGAGGCTCGTTGCGTTCTTGATCAGACGGGTCGACGTCTCGACCGCGCGGGCGTCGCCGTCGACGTCGAACGAGAGCATCCCGCCGAAGCCGGGGTAGCGGACGCGCTCGACCCTCGGATGCTCCTTGAGCCGGCGGACGAGCTCCGTCGCGGTCTCGGTCTGGCGGCGAACGCGCAGCTCGAGGGTCTTCAAGCCGCGGAGCAGGAGGTAGGCAGGGTCGGGCGCGGCGACGATCCCGGTGCGGGTGCGGAACTCGCGCAGGCGATCCGCGGTCGCGGCGTCGCGGCAGACGACCGCGCCGAGCAACACGTCCGAGTGCCCGCCGAGGTACTTCGTCGCGCTGTGCAGGACGAGGTCGGCGCCGTGCTCGAGCGGGCGCAGGTTGATCGGTGTCGCCGCGGTGGAGTCGACGAGCACCGGAGCGGGGTGGGCGGCGGCGGCCTCGAAGTCGGGCATCGTCAGGAACGGGTTCGAGGGCGCCTCGAGCCAGACGAGCTGCACGCCGTCCGGCGGTGAGCCCCTCTGGTCGAACTCGACGTACTTCAGGCCCCAGCGCTCGAAGACGCGGAACATCGTCGGCGTTCCGTAGTAGCAGCCCTTGGCGACCGCGATCGTGTCGCCCGGGCCGAGCAGGCCGAGGACGACGGAGGTCGCCGCCCCGGTTCCCGACGAGAAGAGGAGGGCCTCGCCCCCGTCGAGCTCGCCGAGCGCCTTCTCGGCGGCGGCTCCGGTCGGGTGTGCATAGCGCTGGTAATAGAACTCGCCCGGCTCGCCGTCCTTGTAGGGCCAGAGCGTCGAGCGGTCAACCGGTGGAAGTCCCACGCCTCGACTGTACTAGGCTGCTTCGCCATGGCCGCGACGGACAAATCGACGGAAGGGAAGCTCGAGCAGCTCCAAAAGCTGCGCGACGAGTCACTCCACGCGGGCAGCGAGAAAGCTGTCGAGCGCCAGCGGGAGCAGGGCAAGCTGCTGGCGCGTGAGCGGGCGGAGAAGCTGCTCGATCCCGGCTCGTTCGTCGAGCTCGACCGCTACGTGCGGCACCGGAACCCGCTGTTCGGGATGATGGATCGCCGGCCGTACGGCGACGCGGTCGTGACCGGTTACGGGACGATCTTCGGCCGCAAAGTTTTCCTCTTCTCGCAGGACTTCACGATCTTCGGCGGCTCGCTGTCGGAGGCGTTCGCCGAGAAGATCTGCAAGGTCATGGACATGGCCGCTAAGTTCGGCTGCCCTGTGATCGGGATCAACGACTCGGGCGGCGCGCGGATCCAGGAGGGCGTCGTCTCTCTCGCGGGCTACGCCGAGATCTTCTGGCGCAACGTCCAGGCCTCGGGCGTGATCCCGCAGATCTCGCTGGTGATGGGCCCCACCGCGGGCGGCGCCGTCTACTCGCCGGCGATGACCGACTTCGTGCTCATGGTCGAGGGGACTTCGTACATGTTCATCACCGGCCCCGATGTGGTGAAGACCGTCACCGGCGAGGAGGTCAGTTTCGAGGAGCTCGGCGGCGCGGCAACACACGCGGCGAAGTCGGGCGTGGCGCAGTTCATCTCGCCGAGCGAAGAGGCATGCCTCGAGGACGCGCGCTACCTGCTCTCGTTCCTGCCGCAGAACAACCTCGACGCGCCGCCCTATTTCGACCCCTCCGATCCGGTCGACCGCGAGGACGCCGAACTGGACGCGCTGATCCCGGACAATCCGAACAAGCCGTACGACATGAAGGACGTCGTGCGGCGCGTCGTCGACGACGGCGAGTTCCTCGAGGTGCACGAGCGGTATGCAGAAAACATCGTGTGCGGATTCGCGCGGCTTGGCGGGCACTCGGTCGGGATCGTCGGGAACCAGCCGCGGGCGTTGGCCGGCGTGCTCGACATCGACTCGTCGGTGAAGGCGGCGCGCTTCGTTCGCACCTGCGACGCGTTCAACATTCCGCTCGTCACGTTCGTGGACGTGCCGGGATTCCTGCCGGGCACGGCACAGGAGTGGGGCGGGATCATCCGGCATGGCGCGAAGCTGCTCTACGCGTACTGCGAAGCGACCGTGCCGAAGCTCGCGGTGATCACCCGCAAGGCGTACGGGGGCGCGTACGACGTCATGAGCTCGAAGCACATCCGGGCCGACTTCAATTTCGCGTGGCCGACGGCGGAAGTGGCGGTGATGGGGCCCGAAGGCGCGGTGAACATCGTCTTCCGAAAGGAGCTCGAGGAGGCGGACGAGCCAGAGGCGCGGCGCGCCGAGCTCGTTCAGGAGTACCGAGAGCAGTTCGCGAACCCCTACGTCGCTGCCGAGCGGGGGTACGTCGACGAGGTGATCGAGCCGCGCCGAACCCGACCGGTCCTGATCGATGCGCTCGCGACGGCGCTGACGAAGCGCGAGCCGAAACCGCGCCGCAAGCACGGGAACATCCCGCTCTAGCCGGCCCGGCTCAACACCTCCCTCTCAGCCATGCCCCTTCTGCATTGGCCGGTACCCACGACCTCCTCCCCGATGCGATCGTAACGAGGAAAGTTGCACGCGTGGGTGACGCGGGCGCGCCGAATGCGCGCCAAAAGGCCGGGCGCTACGAAGCGACTGCGATGGCGAGTTCGTCTACCGCCTCGAGCTCGAGCTCGTCCGCGAGCGCGGCGACGACGGCCGGGTCGAATTGGGTCCCGGCGCAGCGCTCGAGCTCCGCGAGCGCGTCGGCCTCGGTCAGACGCCCGCGATAGACGCGATCGGACGTCATGGCGTCGTACGCGTCGACTACGAAGATGATCCGCGCCCCGAGCGGGATCTCGTTCCCCGGCAGGCGATCGGGGTAGCCGCGGCCGTCCCAGCGCTCGTGGTGATGCAGGATCCAGTCCGCGACGGGCTCGATCCCGAGGCTGTCGAGCATGCGGAAGGCGATCTGCGGGTGGCGCTCGAGGACGAGCCGCTCGGGCCCGGTCAGCGGGCCCGGCTTGCGGAGGATCTCCTCGGGGATCGCGAGCTTGCCGAGGTCGTGCAGGCTTCCCGCAAGCCGCGCGAGCTCGATCTGCTCCTGGTCGAGGCCGAGCCGCGCCGCAACGCGGGCCGCGAGGTCGGCCACACGCGCCGAGTGGCTGCCCGTGTACGTGTCGCGCAGGTCGACCGCCTTCGCCAGACTCGCGGCGGCCCTGAACCGTGCCGCGCGGTCAGGGCCGGTCGCGAGCTTCCTGAGCTCTGCGAGCTCAACCACGTCGGGCCGATAGACGTGCACCCGATTCTTTCCGTTCTCCTTTGCCCAGTAGAGCGCGCTGTCCGCGAGGCGGATCAGCTCACCGCGATCCGGTGCCTGCCGCGGGAAGGTCGCGACGCCGGCCGACACCGTCACCGAGCCGACATGCTCCAGGCCGAGCTGCGAGATCCGCTCGACGATCGCGCCAGCGGTCTTCACGGCCTCGCTCTCGTCGTAGTCGGGAAGCAGCAGCGCAAACTCGTCGCCGCCGAGCCGGAAGGCCTCGCCGTTCTGGCGCAGCGTCGTCGCGAGTCGGGACAAGACGCGGTCGCCTGCCGGATGGCCGAAGAGATCGTTGACGCGCTTGAAATCGTCGACATCGACCAGGCAGAGGCTGAAGGTGCGCTCGTTGCGCTCGGCCTCGATCAACTCGCGCTCGAGCCGGTCGTGGAAATGCCTGTGGTTGCCCAGGCCGGTCAGCGGATCGGTCAGCGCCAGCTTCATCGCGCGGAGCGCGCGGTAGGTCGAGCGCTGGTAGAGGGCGATTGCGAGCAGCGGGCCTACGAGCGCTGCGGACAGAAGCGGCGAGCGCTGCCAGAGGACGACCAGCATCAGCGCGGCCGACGCCATCAGCGCGAAGACGATGATCGTCCAACGGAGGCTGGAGCGGATCAGCTCGACGAACGGCCGTCGGGAGGTGGCGGCCACAACGAGCGAGATGAGCACGAGGTTGATCCCGTATTGCGTGGAGGCAGAGATGCCGACCTTCGCAACCAGGGCGTCGGTCCCGTCGCCGTGGATGAAGCTGACGAGCGCGCCGCCGGCCGCGGCTGCGGCGGCGAAGACCGAGCCGTTGTAGCCGATCCGGATCGGCGGGCGGTGCTCGGTCAGCTGAATCAGGACCGGCGCTGCGAAGGCGACGATCACGCCGGCCGCCCAGCCGAAGAGCACGATGGCGCTCGCGGCGAAGACGAACGACAGAGAAACGCCGCCGCTGTTCGGGCCCTCGATCGGGACCGGATAGCGACTGGCCAGCGTCGAGGCCAAGAGCAGGGCCACGACGCCGAGCAGCAGCGACACGCTGTGACTCGTGGTCGCGAACGACCATGTTGCGAGGAGCACCGAGCCGAGGCCGATGAGGCACACAGGCACGACGATGGGCGCGAGGCGCCGATTCATGGCTCCCCCTCTCCTACCTCAACCGGTCTACCACTCCCAGTTGTCGAAGAACCACTCGGCGTACCCACTCGCGAGCGCGGCGGTCAGCACGAGCGTCAGGACGACCAGGACGGCTGTGAAACGGGGCTTCCATTCGAGCACGTTCGTTTCCTCCCAGGTCAGAAGTGCAGACAGAGCGATTCTCCCGGCGCCCGTGCGCGCGGTAATCACCCATTAGGGGGAACCTCTTGTCCTGAAGAGACAGCTTCAGCGACGCTAAAGACCGGCTTCGGCGAGCGGGCGGCGGCCCCAGGCGAGGCGACGGGCGTACCAGCCGCTCACCTGCTCGACGTCGACCCCGTAGCCGGATGACTGGATCAGCCAGCCGTTCCCGAGGTAGATGCCGACGTGATCGATCCGCGACGGCTGCGCGCCTGGGCCGCCGGGCCCGAAGAACATCAGGTCGGCCGGTGCGAGCCGCGCCGGCTTGATCCTCGAGCGACGCGGCACCTCGCCGGCCATCGCCGCCGCGGTTCGGCCGCGCAGGATGTCCGCGAGCTGAGGCGCGCCCGGGTACGTCTGGATCTTGTAGACGCGCCACGCGAAGCCCGAACAGTCGAACCCGCCTTGCGGCTGAGCTCCGTACGGCGATTGCGGCCGCTCGAACTCGCCGCCCCAGACGTACGGGTAGCCGATGAACTTGACCGCGGTCGCGAGCACCCGCTGCTGCGATGTCGTGAGCACCGGAAGCTCGAAGCTCGCGGCTTCGTCCTCGATCTGAGCCTTCTGCGATTCGGACAGGCTCAGGAGGCGGGTCACCGAGTACGCCGCCTCAGCGCGCGGTGCCGGGTCGTTAGGGAGCCGCTCGAGGGCGTCCTGGCCGGCGGGATGGTTCGTGCGCAGGCCGAGCAGGCGCGCGACGACCTCGGTCCCGAAGCGCGCCGGCGGGCGGAGCCCTGCGCCGGAGGCGGCCTCGTAGAACAGTGCCGCGTCGTCGCTCAGACCGAGGACGCGGACGAGACGCGCATCGAGCTGGGCCATCGTCACCGGCGCCGTGGGATCGGCGACCTGTCGAGGCGGTTCTTGCGTGAGCTCGGCGATGAGGTCGGCGAGCTCGCCCTGCGTCAAGGGGTCGTTCGGCCGGAACGATCCGACGCTCCTCGCCATCAGGCCGTGGGCGACGACGATCTTGATCTGAGGCTGGGCCCAAGAGCGGCTCGCACTGGCCGGTGTGGCGGTGGCGACGGTTGCGAGCCCCGCGATCAGGCAGGCGAGCAGGGTGAGCAGGCGCAGTCGTCTCACGCCCAGGGCATCGTCGGATCCGCCCTAGAGCTTTAGTCTCTGCCGCGATGGAGATCGAGATCACGCCGGAGCCGTCGGCCGAGGAGCGCTCCGCGCTCGTTCAGGCGCTTGCAGCCGAGGATCGACCAGCGGACGGCTATGGGAGCGTCTGGCGGCTCGCCGGGCTACTCGAGAACGTCGATTCCGACGACTTCTCGCCACGCGCGGTGCCGGCCTCGGGATCGCGGCGGAGCGGTGCCAACCGCGGGTAGTCGAGCTCCGAGATCCACGTCAGAGCTGCTGCGGCCCGCGCCAGCGTCAATTGATCGGCGAGCTCACAGGTAAGGAGAATACGCTGGCCATGCCGCCTTTTACGAAGATTCTCGTCGCCAACCGGGGCGAGATCGCCGTCCGGGTCTGCCGCACGCTCCGGGAGCTCGACATCGGGTCGGTGGCGATCTACTCCGAAGCCGATCGCGGAGCGCTTCATGCCGCGTTCGCGGACGAGTCGTATCTCGTCGGCCCAGGCACTCCTGCCGAGAGCTACCTGCACCAGGAGCGGATCATCGACGCGGCCAAGCGCTCCGGCGCAGAGGCCGTTCATCCCGGGTACGGGTTCCTCGCGGAGAACGCCGACTTCGCGCGGGCCGTGGAGGCGGCCGGGTTCGTCTGGATCGGCCCTCCACCGGAGGCGATGGAGCTGATGGGCTCGAAGGTGGCCGCTCGCCGGACGATGAGCGCCGCGGGCGTCCCGATCATCCCCGGCACGACCCAGCCCGTCGAGAGTGCGGACGAGGTTCGGCGGCTCGGGGACGAGATCGGCTGGCCGATCGCAATCAAGGCCTCGGCCGGCGGGGGCGGGAAGGGCCTCAAGGTCGTCGGCTCGGCGGACGAGGTCGAGCGCGCGTTCGACGCCGCCCGCCGCGAAGGCCAGGCGTATTTCTCCGACTCCGCCGTCTACGTCGAGCGCTATCTCGACGATCCGCGCCACGTCGAGGTGCAGGTGCTCGCCGACGCGCACGGAGCCGTGATCCATCTCGGCGAGCGCGACTGCACGATCCAGCGCCGCCACCAGAAGCTCGTCGAGGAGACGCCGTCGCCGGCTGTCGACGAGGAGCTTCGGGCCGAGATCGGCCGGATCGCCGTCGACGCCGCCCGGGCTGTCGGCTACTGCTCCGCGGGAACGATCGAGGGTCTCCTCTCGAGCGAGGGCGAGTACTTCTTCCTCGAGATGAACACGCGTCTCCAGGTCGAGCACACCGTCACCGAGCTCGTGACCGGCCTGGATCTCGTTCGCGAGCAGGTGTTGATCGCGGCCGGTGAGCCGCTATCGCTGAGCCAGGAGGACGTTCGGCTGAGGGGGCACGCGATCGAGTGCCGCATCAACGCCGAGGATCCGTCCACCGGTTTCCTGCCGGCGCCCGGGCGGATCACGGGCTACCGGGAGCCGGCGGGCCCCGGCGTGCGGGTCGATTCGGGAGTCAGCGAGGGCAGCGAGGT
>JBKPQP010000110.1:0-11327 GCA_046734155.1 Actinomycetota bacterium
GAGAGCGCGTTGAGCCGTTGGTCGTCGATCGTCAGGACCCACTTCGAGAGGAAGCGCGTGTCGTACGAGAACAGGCCCGTGGGGTCGGTCAGCGACGCCTCGATGTCACCGCGGTCGTCGCTGACGACGAACGTATTGCCGTCCAGGACCTTGACGAGCCCGTCGTTCATGACCGAGGTCCGGGGAGCAGGCGCTGGAAGAGGACGAGCAACCGCGGATCGCCTTCGACCGTGACCTCGCCGCGCAGCACGGCTGCGAACGCGTTCACCCGGCCGGCAGCCATCCGGGCGAACAGCTTCCGGTCGGCCCGCAGGACGCAATCCGCGGGCCCGTTCCCACTGGCAACACTGACCTGGCCCCTCTTGACGATGACGCGCCAGCGCTCGATTCGCTGACCGCCGAGGAGCTCGAAGAGCATCGTGCCGCTGGTCTGTTTCAGCAGCGGCACATGGCCGGCCTCACCGAGCCGCGCAAAGAGCTCGCCTCCCGCTTCGGTCACGTCTCGACGCTGATCCTGCCCGTGCGCTGGTGCGTAAGCCCCGCGCCGGCCCAGTCGACGACGGCCTTCGCACGGCTCTCGTTCGTCGGGAGCAGGGCGAGGTGCACCGTCGCCCAGGCCACCTGAGCCGTTTTCCCCTTCATCGTCCGGCCGCCGAGCATCTGAACGACAGCCGAGCCGCGCCCGATCGTCGCCATCGTGCCCTTGTCCCGGTACTTGAACGGCTTCCCGTCCTTGCCGTCCGCAAGGCGGGCGATCGTCTCGCCGGCGTGCTCGCCCGACTGAAGCGCCACGGAGCCGAGTTGCGGCAGGACTTGCTGCGTCTTCGAGTCGGTGATTGCGGCGACGTCGCCGACGACGAACACCTCTGGATGCGAGGGGAGGCGGAGCTGGTCGTCGACCGCGATCCGGTTCCCCCGCTCCAGCTCGAGCCCGAGCGACCGGATGAGCGCGTTCCCCTGGAGCCCCGCGCCCCAGACGAGTGTGTGCGCCTTCAGCTCTTCGCCCGACTTGAGCTTCACCCGCTGCGGCGTGATCGACTCGACCACCTCGCCGGTCGTCACCTCGACGCCGCGCTTCGTGAGCGCCTCGACCGCGTAGTTGCGCAGCTCCGGCTTGAACATGGAGAAGATCTCGGGGCTCGCCTCGACGAGCGTGATCCGGGCCGCCTCCTCGTCGATGTCGGGGTAGTCCTTCCGGAAGGCCCCGGTGTAGAGCTCCGTGAGCGCGCCGGCCGTCTCGACACCGGTGGGCCCGCCGCCGACGACGACGATGTTAAGCGCGCCGTCGTCGATCAGCGCGGGATCCTTGTCCGCAGCTTCCCACAGGCTCAAGACGTGGTTCTTCAGCCGCACGGCATCGGACAACGTGTAGAGCGGAAACGCGTGCTCGGCCGCGCCATCGACCCCGAAGAAGTTGACCTCGGCGCCGAGCGCGAGGACGAGGTAGTCGTAGCCCACCGACCCGAGCTCGGCAAACTGCACCTCGCGCTTGTCCAGGTCGATCGCCGTCACACCGTCCTTGTGGAGCCGCGCGTTGTCCTGCCCGTGGAACAGGTCGCGGATCGGGTGGCCGACCGCCGGTTGCTCGAGGAGGCCGGTCGCGACCTGGTACAGGAGCGGCTGGAACGTGTGGTAGTCGTTCTTGTCGACGAGCACGACGTCGACGTCACTCTTATGCAGCTTCTGGGCCGCGCCGATCCCGGCGAAACCGCCCCCGAGGACGAGGACGCGCGGCCGCGCTTTGTCCGCTCGTTCGCTCACCTCCCGTCAAGGTACGTCCGGGCCTGTCTGCCCGCTCACCCCAAGTGGATGAAACCCTCTTATGCGCGCGGATAGATGGCGATGAAGACGAGCGCGATCGCGAGCAGCATCGCGCACAGGGCGAGCAGGCCGAGCCGCACACTGTGCAACCTGAACTTCTGGGCGAGAGCCGTCAGGAACAAGACCGTCGCGAGCAGAACGGTGTTTCTCAGATACCGGTCGCCCTGCTCACGGGCATGGGTCCCCTCCGCAAAGGCCTCCGAAGCCTGCTTCTGCTTGACCTCTGCGAGCTCCGCCTGGGCATTCCTGTACTGCGGCATGAAGATCGGGCCCGGCGGAGCCTTGGGGTTGTCGAACGGGTCGAGTGCGATCCAGGCCTTGAAGGCAGGGCGATACTCCGGCCGGAACCTCCGCTCGAAGAGCTTTGCGTCGGCCTCGTTCCCCTGCGCCTTCGCGTTCAGCCAGAAGCCGAACGTGTTCGTGTCGTAGAGGCGCTGCTGGCCGCTGAGGGTGTTCGCGGTGTCTGCTTCGACCCGGTATTTGGTGGCGAGGCTGTACTCGCTCGCCTGATGCCCGTCCCACTTCCCGGTCTGGTAACCGCTCCACGCGGTCGCGATGGCGACGATCGCGAGCAGCACCGCCTCGCTGACCTCGAGCAGCCCCTCCCGCCGCCCCGAGTGCTGTTCGTGCGTGACCACGTGCGCAACCTCGGCAGGCGTGAGCTCGGACACGACATTACGGTCGCACAGAATGCGCGTCGTGGTTCATCCCAACCGGACGATGCTCGCGCTGCGGAAGTCCCCCAGGCTCCGTGTTGCGTGAGCGAATCGACCACCGCAGCCGGCGCAGCCGCCGCTTCGGCTGCAGGCTCCACGGACGAGGCTTCGACCGCCCCCGGACGCGCGACGCTGGTCCTGACCTCGCTGATCCTGATCGCCGCGGTCGCGAACCTGAACCTCGCGGTCGCGAACGTCGCGCTGCCCGACATCGGCAAGCACTTCGACTCGTCGCAGACGACGCTGAACCTGATCGCCATCGGGTATTCGCTTGGCCTCGCCTCGTCAGTCCTCTACTTCGGGGCGATCGGCGACCGCTACGGACGCAAGTTCATGCTCCTGGCCGGCACGGTGCTCGCGATTCCTGCCTCGGTGCTCGCCGCCTGGGCTCCGAGTGACACCGTGCTATTCGTCGCGCGCGTGTTCGGCGGGCTTGCCGCAGGGATGGCGTTCCCGACCACCCTCGCCCTCATCACCGCGCTCTGGTCCGGGCCTGCCAGAACGAAGTCGATCGCATTGTGGTCGGGCCTCGGAGGCGCGATCGCGGCCCTCGGGCCGCTCTGCGCGGGGATCCTGCTCGAGCACTTCTGGTGGGGCTCGGTCTTCGTGCTGACGATTCCGCTGGCGCTCGTGGCCCTGCCAATGGCGTTCTTCCTCGTCCCGAGCCACGTCAACGAGACGACGGACCCGGTCGACAACCTGGGCGGGATCGTGTCGCTGCCGTTCGTCGGTGGGCTCGTCCTTGCAATCAACTTCGCGCCAGTCAGCGGGGAGGGCAAGCTGGTGCTCGTGCTGTCGGCGATCGCAGTTCTCGCCGGTGTGCTCTTCTTCGTCCGTCAGCGACGGGCCCCCAACCCTCTCTACGACCTAGACGTCGCGGGTCGGCGGGTCTTCTGGGTCGCAGCCACCGCGGGGATCATCGTCTTCGGCTCGCTGATGGGAGCGATGTTCATCGGCCAGCAATTCCTCCAGAACGTCCTCGGGTATTCGACCCTCGACGCCGGCGCCTCGATCCTTCCTGCGGCCGTGCTGATGGTGCTCTGCGCACCAATCTCCGCGAAGCTCGTCGATGCCCGAGGCGCCCGGATCACGCTGCTGGTCGGCTATGTCTTCTGCCTTCTCGGGTTCCTGACCATGCTCCTCCTCTGGAAGGAGGACATCTCCTACTGGAAGGTCGGACTCGGCTACGCGTTCATCGGCGCCGGAGTCGGCTTCGCCGGGACGCCCGCGTCGCACTCGCTGACGGGCTCTGTCCCGGTGTGGCGGGCCGGCATGGCCTCGGGGACGGCCGACCTGCAGCGGGACCTCGGCGGAGCGATCATGCAGTCGATCTTCGGCGCGCTCCTCACTGCCGGCTACACCGCTTCCGCAACCTCGCAGGTCTCGGCCGCCCCGCAGTCGGTCTCGGACAGCGTCCAGAGCACGCTGACGAAGTCGTTTTCGAGCGCCTCGGCCGTCGCCGAGCAATACCCGCAGTACGCCTCCGGAATAATCGCCGGCGCCAAGACGGCATTCCTCGACGGCGACCAGTGGGCTTATCTCGCCGGAGTCGTCGCGATCGTCCTTGGAGCCGCCCTCATCTTCTTCATGTTCCCGAGGAAGAACGACGAGCAGCGGCTACTGGCCGAGTATCACGCGCAGGACACGAAGAGCTGAGCTAGCCCTGCGATGACGTCAGGCTCTTGCACGAGCTCGCGTTTTTGAAGGCGGACTCGAGCTCACCCTTGGGATCGAGGTTCTCCAGGTCGCTGAACGCAGTCTGCACCTGGGTGCCCATGGTCGAGATCGAGGACGTCACCGTGGTGAGCGCGTTCACGAGGCTCTCCCCGTTCTTGGCGTCCTTGATCGCACCGTCGATCTTGTCGACGCCGTCCTGGATGTTGCTTGACAGCGTGTCGACCGTCTCCTTCGCCTTGTCGCCGGAATCGAGGTCCGGCTCGCCGAGGCTGCTGAGATCGTCCTTTAGCTGCGCGGTCGAGTCCTGAAGATCCGATGCGGCCCCGGTGAGCGCGCTCTCGGAGAGGTTCCCGCCCGAGAGGGACTGGCTCGCCGACCTGAGCGAGTCGGTCCACGTGTTGATGGCCGAGCAGAGGCCGTCCGCCCAGTCCTGGGCGCTTTCGGTGTTGCTGCTGCCGCCTCCGCCACCGCCACAACCTGCCGCGAGCACCGCGAGGACAGCCAGAGACGAGATCGCGAGGAGTACTCTCATCTGCCCGCGAGGGTAGCGCTCGAGGCCCCCAGCCGTCTCATGCCGACGGGGTGATCTCGAGCTCGGCCTCGGGCTCGGCGACGGCCTGCTCCGTCCCATTCAGCTCGTGCCGCCATGCGAGCAGGAGGTCGTGCACCGCGGCCGCGCCGACGATCGGCTCGTGGGGCAGCTGCAGCTGGGACGGATAGAGCAGGAACGGGCGCGTCTGGGCCCCACCCATGCCGCCGTGGAACGAGATCAGCTCCTCGAACGCGCAGCCTTCGTCGAGCATCGGGTCGTAGAAGCTCCCGACCATGATGTCCGCAACGTTGTCGAAGCCGTCCGTTCGCTGCAGATGGCGCCCGGCGTTCGGCGGGAACGAGGCGAGCGGGTCCTCGCCGACGACCCGGTCGTCAGCCAGATAGCGGGTCCCGCCCGCACCGAGCACGACCGGGCCGGCGCTCTGCGAGCGGACGAGCAGCCAGCCGACGTGCGGGTGCTCGCGCAGAGCCGTGAGCAGCTGCGGATGCGCGGCCTCGATCTCCTCCATCATCAGCCGCCGCCGCTCGGACATCAAGTAGATGAGCCCGAGGTTGCCGGAGCCGAGCACGACGACCTCACGGTCGGAGACGTCGTTCTTCGGCTTCTTCTTCTTCGTGCCGGTTGCTTCCGAGAGTGCGTGCCCGACCATGGCGTTCTGCTCGTCGCCCCCGGCCATCTCCGCCACGTCGGCGCCGCCTGAGAGCGACCTTTCGACGAGATCGTCCAGGCCGTAGCCGTTCCGCTGCTTGAACGTCGCGCCTTGCGTCTGGCCGTGATCCGAGAGGATGACGATCTCGTACGGCCGCGGCGCGTATGCCCGAGCGCGGTCGATCCGCCCGAACTGCTGGTCGAGCTTCCGCAGCGCCTCCATCGTGTCGGCGCGCTCGAGGCCCGAGTGGTGCGCGACCTCGTCGTAGCTCGAAAAGGTCGCGTAGACGGCGGGCCGGCCGGCCATCATGTCGGTCAGGACGCCGTACACGATCAGATCGCGGACGAAGACGCACATCGCCGCGCGCATGAACGGGTAGAGCCCGCCCCGGTGGCCGCGTGGCCGAACGTCGCGTCGCCGCTCCCTGGCCGATGAGGACAGCTCGAGGACGACCTCCCAGAAGAACAAGACGAGCGTACGGACGACGTTGAAGCCGTTCGCGAAGAATGCGCGGTAGCCGGGATTCGCTCGCTTCTCGGCCTCGAGCCGGCTGACGGTCAGGATCACGTAGTCGGCATCGCCGGAGAGGAGGTTCCCGCGACTGGCGCCGCCGTTCGCGAGGAGCCCGTCGCCGGTCGAGTGCGTGCGCTCGATCTCCGCGCAGTCGGCCGGGCCCGAGCAGGCCACGAGCTTCGCAGATTCCTTCACGACCCAGCGGAAGGCCGGGACGTTCTCGTTCGAGCCGAGAAGGATCCCGGCCTGGCTCGCACCCGTCTGGGAAGAGAGATCGGTCTCCCACTCCGCCAGCTCGTGGCTCCCGTCCTGGAGCCAGCGGGCCATGTTCGGAGCGCTGCCGTCGCGCATCGCGCGTTGGAGCACGGGCTGTCCGAGCCCGTCGATCTCGAGGAAGATGACTCCCGGCGCGTCAGTTCTCGTCACGCCCCCGGAACGCCGCGCGACCCGCTGGATGACGCGATACGTGTACGTGTCGTCGTCGTTCGTCCCGAAGATCACATCGAACACGACGCCAACGGCGGCCGCGACGAGCGCGACGCCGAGCGCGGACCAGAACGAGTCGACCGCGAGATCGCCGTCCGTGATCCGGTCCGCGGCCATCAGCATCAGCGCGTCGAGCACGAGGATGAGGAGCAGGCCGAGGACGAGCATCAACGGCAGGCGGAGCGCCGCCACGATCGGCGGCAGCAAGGCGTTGAGGACGGCGATCACGGCCACTGCCACGAGTGCGCTCCAGAAGTTGTTCACGTGCGCGCCCGGCACGATCCAGGCCGCGGCGAGGAGCGCCGCGGCCGACAGGATCCAGGCCAACGCGACCGCCAACGGCCGGAACTTCGGGCGCGCCGGCCGCCAGGCCGGTTCGGCTGGCGCTGCGGATTGATTCGACGTCGTCATTCGGCCGACTCCAATGATCTCACCAGTCTCGCGGTAGAGCTAGGACGGGCGAGCGCTCGCCGCATCGGCCGCCCGTCCCAGCACCGAGGCCGGCGAAAGCGGCCGGCCGAACGAGTCGATGAACAAGGCGCAGGCGCCCGTCCGTTCGGGAAGCGTCCCATCGAGGACGTCGACACGGTACGTCAGGGCGTCTCCGTCGAGCCGCGGGTCGTGAAGGACGACGACGACGTCGTCCGGAGCATTTCCGTCGTCGAGAAACGAAAGCACGGCGTTGGGCGGGTCGACCGCGAAGCTGTAGACGCCTTCGTCCCACAGCTCGATGAAGCCACTCGAGCGCATGTGGCCGACCTCGCGCCGCGGCCGGTCGGCGAAGTAGACGGTCGAAGCGGCAAGGCCGTGGAGCGTGATCCTCCCTTCCTCGCTCGTGAAGTCCGACGCGCTCTGGACGAACAGCGCGTCGATCCGTTCGTGGACTGCGGACGCGAGATTCACCGTCTTCCGTCCAGTCTGTCTGCCGTTCGCGCGCGAAACGTCATGCCGAACGGGTGAAAGGGCCGCTTCGCGGAGACGTGTCTGGGTCGGCGGGCTAGGCAAGCGACCCGACCGTCTCGCCGACCAGCGAGCGGTCGTCCTTCGCCTCGTCCGCCTCGACGAGGCCGAGATCCTGAGCGACCGCGACCGCCTCGCTGCGGCTGGACACGCCGAGCTTGCGATAGACGGAGATCGCCTGGGTCTTGATCGTGTTCCTCGAGACGTGGAGCCGCTCGCCGATCTCGCGGAAGGACAGATGAGTGGAGAGGAGCGGAAGCAGGCGCAATTCGGCACGTGTGAGGCCCGAGCTGCCACCTGCGCGACTCTCGGGCATCGAAGCGAGCTCCAGATCGAGCTGCCCGACCGTTTCGCCGAGAACGCCGAGGCCCGGACGCAGAGCGAGGATCCCGCGCGCCTCCTCGAGCATGTGCCCGGCGGCTTCGCGGTCGCGCAGCGTCACGAATGCGTCCGCGAGCTCTACGCGCGCCTGAACTGCGAGCCAGGGCAGGGAGTAGGTGAGGTGCGGCGTCACGCGCGTCGCCGCGGTCAGGAGCCGGCGCGCGTGATCCCACTGGCCATGCCTGAGCCTGCTCCGAGCCGAGGCGGCCAGCGCGAGCGCGCTCGTCGGATACTCCCCGAGCTCCCCTTCTTCGACTACGCGCTGGGCCTCCTCGGCTAGAGCATCTGCCGTGCGAACGTCCTCGCGGGCGGCCGCGAGCATGGAGCGCTGGCCGAGCGCGATCGCACGGGTCTCGGTGGATCCGATCTTGGCGGCGCGCTCGACGGCTTCGGCCAGCGTCGCGTCCGCACGTTGGGTGTCGCCGATCAGCGTGTCGGCAGCGCCCTGGACGAGCAGCGCCGCGGGGCGCCACGGATCGTCGGCGGCCAGCTTCGAGACCGCGGCTTTGGCGTCTGCATGCATCTGCGTCGGGCCGTCGCAACACAGCGCTGCGCGCATCACTGCGATTCGCGGCCGGACCGCGGCGACACCGCGCCTCCGCGAGGCCACTCCCCGCTCTGCGGCGTGCAGCCAGCGATCGGCCTCCTCGGCTCGACCTCGCGCAGCGAGGATGCTGCTCCCCTGGATCGCCATGGCGGGATGCCGGTCGAGGCGCTCGTCGACGTCGAACAGGTCGAGCCAACCCTCGACGATCGCGGCCCGGCCGCTGTCGTGGACCTGCTGCGCGATCGAGCTCAGGATGCGGGCCGCGTCATCGATGTCCCCGGCCGCATGAGCGTGGAAGAGCGCCGACTCGGGGTCGAGGTGCGCCTCGTACCAGGCGGCCGCGCGGCGGTGCAGCACCGACAGCAGGTCCGGCTCCTCCTCGGTGAGGTCCCGCTGCAGGAGCTCGCGGAAGAGATGGTGGTACCGGTACCAGCCGCGATGGTGGTCGAGCTGGACGAGGAAGAGGTTCTGCCGCTCGATCTCCTCCAGCTCCGCAGCCGAGCCCTTGCTGCGCAGCACAGCATTGCAGAGCGGCGCGCACATGCGCTCGAGGACGGACGTCCGCCGCAGGAAGCGGAGCACACGCGGCTCGAGCCGCGAGAGATATTCGGAGCCGAGGTAGTCCGCGATGTAGCGGTCGTCACCCCTGGGCCCGGTCGACTCGCCCTGGAGCCGTGCGAGCGCGGCGAGGCGTAGGCCGGCGGCCCATCCCTCGGTGCGGTGCAGGAGGCCGAGGAGCTCGGTTTCGTCGAGGTCGACGCCCGAGTCGCGGAGCAGGAGCTCGGCTTCCCGCCGGCTCAGCGCTAGTTCGTAGGCGCCGATTTCGAGCAGAGGCTCGGCAACGCGGAGTGAGGCGACCGGCATCCTGGGGAGGGACCGCCCGGCGAACGCGATCATCGAGCCGCGCGGGATGTTTTCAATCAGAACGCCGATCGCCTCGGTGGAATCGTTCGACACGAGCGCATCCGCGCCGTCGAGGACGATCACGAGCGGCGACGACCGCGACGAGAGCTCGGCGCTGAGCCTCGGGACGATCGCGTCCCAGACCGGCCGGTCCGGCCGCTCGAACGCCTCGGCAACGTCCGCGCCGACCGGCGCGTTCCGGTCGAGCGCAGCGGCGACGTGCTTGAGGAGGACATACGGGTCGTTGTCGCGCTCGTCGACCGAGACCCAGGCGAACGGGCGCGCATCGCGCGCCGCCCACTGCGAAAGGAGCGTCGTCTTGCCGTAGCCGGCGGGTCCGACGACGAGCACGATTGGGAAGGCGCCTGCGGCGCGCAGACGGTTGACGAGCGCAGTCCGCGCAACGCTGACCGGGCGGAGCGGCGGAGGGTGCAGCTTCGACTCGACGCAGTCGGCGAGCACACCGGTATCGCTCGTCCCGACGAGGATCGCCTTCGCGCCGATTCCGCGCAACGCCGGGCTCAGCGAGCGCCGATCAACGCCGAAACGACGGTTTGCCCTTACGGGTTCGATTTCACGTCCGCCAGCCACTCCCCGCGTCCGTAGTGGACGAAGGTTGCGAATCCCTCCAATCGTCAGTATCCACGCCGGCAGGCTCTGCGGGCATTGGGGGATTCACGGATCCGGCTGTGGCCGAGGCACCACCGGTTCCGTGGTGCGGCCACCACAGTTTGCGGGGAGTATGGAGCCTGACTAGGCTCGCGGCTGATGTCGATCCGCGTCGTCGCAGCCGAGGACGGCTTCCTCGCCCGCGAGGGGATCGTCAGCATCCTCGGAGCCATCGAGGACGTTGAGCTGGTCGAGATGTCGGGCGACCTCGACGAGCTCCGCGACGCCGTCGAGCGGACGTCGCCGGACATCGTCCTGACCGACATCAGGATGCCGCCAACGAACACGGACGAGGGCATCCGCTTCGCCGCCGAGGCCAGGGAGGAGCATCCGGAGATGGGCGTCGTCGTCCTCAGCCAGCATGCGGAGCCGCGCTACGCGATGGCGCTCTTCAACGCCGGCTCGGACCGCCGCGCGTACCTCCTCAAAGAGCGGCTCCACGACAAGAACGAGTTGAGCCGCGCGCTGCACGACGTGGCTGCGGGCCGCTCGCTCGTCGACTCCCGCGTGGTCGACAAGCTCGTCTCCGCGCGCCAGCGGGTCGACTCGGAGCTGACGAAGCTGACCCCGCGCGAGCTCGAGATCCTCGCCCTGATCGCCGAGGGCCGGAGCAACGGCTCGATCGCAACGAGCCTCGGGATCACGAAGCGCGCGGTCGAGCGGCACATCAACGCGATCTTCCTCAAGCTCGACCTCGGCAAGGCGGAGGACGTCAGCCGGCGGGTGAAGGCGGCGCTCCTCTACCTCGGCGGCGACGGGGCCTAGGCGAGCCGGGCTTCGAGGCGCCTGAGCACCTCGGCGCGGTCCTCGGGCACGACGAGGTCGTAGCGCGCCGCGACCTCGTCCTCGACACGCCCGAAAAGCACGGCCTTGGCGCGGAGGGCACGAGCGACGTCTTGTGCTTCGTAGCGGGCGAAGGTCGGCCCGAGCGCCGCGACGAGGTCGTCGCCCGCCCAGCGCTCGAAGAACCGCGAGCCGTGCCAGGTGTCACTCTCGTCCGACCGCCAGCGCGCGAGCTCGACCAGCAGCCCTGTGAGCCAGCCGTCGCAGGCCTGCTTCGCGACGAGCACCTCGCCGCGCCAGAGCTTCTTCGCCGACCAGAGGAGGTGGTACCAGAAGTCGTTCACGACCTGGTCGAACCGCTCCTGGGTGGGAGCGGGCGTCTCGATGCTCGACGGCCTGCGCTCGGGGAGGTCGAGACCGTCGGCGTAGAGGACGCGAAAGCCGCGCTCGAGCACTGCGTCGGCCTCCGGCGGGATCTGGGCGGCCACGGCCGCTGGCACGATCGCGAAGTCGACCTCCAGCCCGTCGCGGAACAGGACGCGCCGCTCCTCGAAGCCGCCGACCGCAGTCGGTTCGCGGAAGCTGAGCAGCGGCTCACCGAAGTGCCGGATCCAGGCCGCGTCGTCGAGGTAGGAAGCCGTACGGTCGACGAAGAGCGCGACGTCGACG